>JASFHE010000620.1:0-4195 GCA_050123415.1 Desulfobacteraceae bacterium
ATGGATGTAACATATCTCCTGGATTCTCCTCAAAGTATGGAGTGGAAGGGTATCTTTGTTGACGCGGATCTGAGGGCAATCGAGGTATTATCGGACGCTCAGAATCAGGAAGAGGATAATAAAACAATATTCATGCAGCTTGCTTCTATGGAAGGCTCCTTTCTTGAAAGTGCGGTACTCGAGGTTGATTTTGGTGTAGAAAGCATATCCACGGCCAAACTAATGGGACTGGCCAATGAAAGCGGCATACCCATACTTACTATTAACAGTGATAACATAGGCACTGTCCTTCCTGCTCTCTCTTTTGCGGATAATATCAAAGAAGATATTACAAACTCAGTCAACCAGGGGCTGATAATAGAAATTCCTCAAACTGAAATAACATATGAAGACTGGACCGGTATCGGTTATATCAAGGAATATCCTGAAACAGGTGAATCAGGCTGGATGCTGTCCGGTATGTTAGCAGGAGGTATGTCCGTATGGAGTGGGCCGGACCGCTGGCCGCTATTTTTAGAATTCATGGCTAAGTTTACTCATTGGGTAGTTATTAACACTGATCCAACATCCGGAAGATATATAGCCAAAATCCCAGCCACTGATATGCAGGAAGGTGTCGTTGGAAAGCCTCTTCTTGATGACCCTTCTGGTAAGCTTCTTCAGGTACTTGTTCTTGATGAAAGTTATAACCGTGTTTCCGGTGCACTGGTAACCTTTAAAGTCAAGAAGGGTGGTGGAAAATTAAAAGACAATGACGAGTGGTTAGACAGCGTGACTGTCACAACAGATGTCAGCGGTATAGCGTCAGCGAAGTTTAAACCCGGAGAAAAGACAACTGCCAATCCAGTATTCATGAAGAAAGAGGGAACTTACAGCCAGCAGGTGGGGCAGAATATTATTGATGCTGAGCTTCCATCAGGCGGAATCATCGCAACACCCTTTGTGGTCTACGGCTTTCCTGATGTGCCGGTTTCATTAAAAATGCTTTTCGGTGATGGATTAAATAACGCTATCATGAGTTTCGCCGGATTTGTATCTGTGGCTGTTGAGGACAAATACGAAAATCCCATCTCAAATGAAGATGTCACATTCACGAGCAACACTCCCGAATTAAAAAGCGATCCATGCAACGGTGAAACTGATTTTAGTAAAGCCCTTCTTATAAAACAGGAAGATGAGTGTTTATCTAAATTTCCGCGATATGATGGACATAGTTGTTCTACTGCAGCTACGACTCATACAGTCCCGACAAGCCACGAGGGTGCAGCAGTATCGGTTATACTAGGAAAAGCGCCAGATGCTACATATACTATTGCTGCATCAACTCCAAATGTTACAGGGAGCCTGGAATTCAGTCTCGATACATACGAATTTGGTAATTGTGATGGGTATACAGAACCTGATAAGCTCCTGAAGCTTGTGTATTTGTCTGCTTCCGATGCATCGGGAAACAGCATCAATGCGGCAAAAACCAATTCAACAATTCCCCTGATAGCAAAGCTGGAATTATTATCCGAAGGTGAAACTACAATCAGAACTACAAAAGAGTGTATAGATGGACCTGTATCTTGCGATAAGCTTGTGGGATCAAGGGAATTTACTACGTCAGTAGTCAATGACGGGACAATAACCTTTACAGGCCAAAATGGAGGACCTGTTGGTACCGGGACGTCCATTGGTAATGGTTATTATCAATTTGATTATAATGTTCAATCAGGAGTAAAGGAATTCTCGATCAGCGGGGATGCTGTTGTTCAAAGAAGGTATACGGACTTTTGCTCCGGCTGTTATTTGATTGAAGAAAATCAGTCATTACACGTTGATGGTGTCGACCCAATGAAAGTTTACGGTGTGGACATGGAAATACATACTGATTTGATTATTCCGGTTGATCGTGGAGGATATCTTACAGCTGATTTCCCCATCGAGTATACAATCGGGGGTGATGATTATAAGGCTTCTTCAGTTTATCTGATTGTATATAAAGATGATGAGCTGTATGATTATCTGGTTCTGGAAACAGGAATTAATAAAGAGACAACGTTATCAAGAGGCACCTATTTTGATCCTGAGAGTGATTACAAAGTCGAGATTGTCATCAATTATGGATCATTGGCTGAAGTAAGGAGTGATGTTAAACCTGTATATTTTTCACAATATTATATTGAGAGGATCGATCCTGAATTTCCCAGCGCGAAATTAAAGTGGGATGACTATTATCCGGCATTGGGAGATAAAACCATTGTTATTAGAGGGATTGATGCGGATGACAACGGTGAATTTATTCCATTAAATACAGGGAGTGTCAAAGCCGAGATCGTTTATCCTACCCAGGGAATGACTCTAGACAGTAGTGTGAGTGTAACGACTTTAGATGAAAACTTTGTAGACGGCAGGGTTGAGTTTACACTTTCCGCCACAGAAATAGCACCGCCAATCAATAATGATGTTACAACCGGGCTGGATAAAATCGAAATCCTGTTTAACGTGTTTGACGATGACGATAATAAGGTTGGATTCATGGTTGGAAAATGGAATATCAAGAATAATTCAAATACAAACCTTAAAGAGGTACTGGATGGGCAGGCGATTTTTGCTATTGATGTAGACTCAAATGGTGCTGTCAAGACAGGCGATAATCACAAAGGCCAGACAACCGGAAATACACCTGAAACACAGGAATTTGATTATGTGTTGAAGATGATTAATCATATTGTCCCCATATTAAGGACACCTGTGTCAGAGACAAACCAGGAAAATACGCTCTCAAATTATGGATACTATGGCAGCTGGACGGAAAATGTAATAAATGCCTTATTGACAGGTGGTAATAGCGTTAATATTGGTTCCGATGCCAGTCCTAAAAATGTAGATTTAGTAGAAAATATAAAAATATCTCATCAACTGAATGAATCTGGCTCGATAAATACTTTAAGTAAACTTGTTAAGGATTATTCCGGCCTGACCGATGTAAATATGGATAGAGGGAAGGTAATAGATCAAGAGATATTGGTTGGTTTGAGCTATAATGAAAATGAAAAACATCCTGTTAATGATTCGGATATCGGTATTTATGAACTATATGAAAACGATGATTGGGATGGAGATGGGGTGAGTAATTATTTAGAAGTAGAAAACATAAATGGAGATCCAATATCTGATCAAAATAGACCTATTTATATTGATACGGTAGCGAGAGGATATCATGGTGTGACGAGGATAACTTTAACCTCTCCGATAATTGGAATCGGTCCAGGCGAGTTGGCCCGAGTAGAAGATGGTAACGCAGTTGTTGTCGATGGAGTTAAAGTTGCTGATGGCAATACAGGTTACTATTATTTTAGAAGTGGTGATCCAGAAGATGAAGATAATTATGCTGTTATTGAAACCTTACAAAAGATAGAGGACATTGGAAAAGCATGGGCGGAAATCCATCCTGAATTAGCCCCATTTGATTCGAATATATTTACGCGTGCTAATAATGGGGAAGGTAGGGGTATGCGATTTGGTATTGGTGATCTCTCTGCTAGAGGCGGAGGTGAATGCCATTACGTTTGTATTCGCTTTGATCCGCCTGGTGTATGCGCTGAAAGAGGAGAGCCCTTTCAGTTTGAACCAAGGACAGATAGAACAATCGGATTTAGGTATTTAGCTCATAACACACATGAAAACGGACTTGATGTAGATGTGAGGTATATGAGAAATGATGATAACGAGGGGCGTGTTGATTTCTCTGCCACAATTGATAATGACCATAATGCAAATGTTTACAGCCTAGAATTGACCGAGCAACTTATTAAAATGTTTATCGATCAAGGTGCAGAGACAATATATGTTGATTATTATAATCGTGCTGGGTTTATAGATGTTACTGGTGGTTCTAATACCATAACTACCGATTCAGGTAATACAGCTACTATTATAGGAATGAGGGGGCATCATCACCATTTTCATGTTACTTTTCCAGAAATGCATTTGCCGGAAGGAACTATTGCGATTACTGCAAGCCCTGCATCAATCCAAGCAAACGGGCAGTCTACAACTACCATAACAACAGATGTAATTAGAGACGATAAGGGCGTCCAACTTCTGGAGTATACTGCTTTAACTGTAGAGACGTCTTTGGGAGAAATAGTTACAGAGGATGCTCATCCTTCTTGGGATGGGCATCAAATACGAACCAATGCTGATGGCA
>JASFHE010000621.1:0-4189 GCA_050123415.1 Desulfobacteraceae bacterium
AGACCTGTTGTTGAATATAATTATTTTAGCATCTATCCCAATACCTTTTTAACCACACCAATAAGCTGTTCCGGATTGAAGGGTTTTACAATCCATCCTGTGGCACCCGCTGCCTTACCTTCCTGTTTCATCGAATTATCGGATTCTGTAGTGAGCATAATTATGGGGATGAATTTATATTGTGACATGGTTCGTACTGATTTTATGAGTTCTATGCCGTCCATGCAGGGCATATTGAGATCAGTAATCATCATATTCACCGTATTGCTTTCCAGTTTATTCATTGCATCCAAACCATCTTCAGCTGCAATGACTTTATAACCGTCTTTTTCCAGAGTGAAGCTGATCATCTGTCTCATGCTTACAGAATCATCAACTGTAAGTATTGTCTTGGCCACTTTTATCCTCCCCATTACTGCCTATAAATATTTCATATTGAAGTCCAACAAGCTTGGCTGTCTTCTGAAACGTTTCCGATACGTTGGAGATGGTAATTTGTTTTTCTTCCTTCTCTCCTGTTTTTATGGCAGAAATCAAAAGTTGTAATCCTGCTACATCACAGGAATCTACATCACCGAGATCGATATTAATTTTGTTATTCTCTGCCAAAGAATGAAGTAGCTTTTTATGGATATCCACTGCTTCGTAAATTGACAAAGGGCCGTTTATCTTTATTGTATTGTTGTTTTCTTTCGACTTTTTTATATGTCCCATTACGCCTTGCTCCTTGTTGGCAGAAAAAAATTCGACATCATTTTGTAAATCGTCATATGTATTGTCTGCCAGTTTATTCTGACCGAATGGCGACGGACTTGCTTTACAGTTACCTGCATATGAATATCCCGCTCAACTTTTATGATATATTTTTCTGAAATGTTGTTGATGTTCCTATCAGTCATATCATAAGCAATAGCTATCAACCTATGTAATTTTTTGACTCGGTCTATGATATGCGTCCAGGTATCCTGCTGTTTTATTATAGATATTTTTAAATTTATTGATCGGAGTATTGGTCCATATCTAAAAAATCTGAGTGAAACATCCTTAGAGATTATTTTTAGAGAGAAGCCAAGGGAAAGTAGGTTAAGTATGCACTTTTTTACATATTTACTATTACTTAATTCTTTGACAGGAACAATACTAATGCGAGGTTCTTTTTCCATTTTGTCTTTTTAAATCAATTACAGCTATATCACGGGCATCTTGAGTAACTTCAGCATCTTTACAGCATTTTTAATGGGGTAAAGAGCAATATTTTATTTTTTAACCTATTATTAACTATTATTAAATATTCGTTGTGTTTGTCTTAAATGATAATTTTAAAGTAAAATCTTATTTATTACACTAATACTGCAATAATGATACCAAAATTATAGTAATAGTGTAGAAAAGATATAAAACTAAAATTAAAGGTTAAATAGCTATATATAATTAAGAAATGTAATAAATAATTGAAATAAAGCAAATATAGAAATTTATGACATTAATAAAGTATTATATATGTTTTTTAATTGTTTTTTCATCCTGTAGGTTGTTAATTGTTAAGCTTGAGAGTTATTAATACTCTGCTGCTTGTGATGGGATAGTTCATTACATCTAGCTTATTGAGTTAAGAAGTTAAGTAATTGAATGGTCAAAAAGTTGCCACTATGTCAAAAAAGATACTGGCAATGCTTTAACTATCTTTTATTGGATGATAGTAGTAGTTTATCTTCGTTTTTTGATAGGACAAGCAGATGCTATCGGGATTCCCTTTGAGCAAGCAAGAGATCGATTCGTGCGTAGCCCATAATTCTGCGAATCCAGTGGGTGAAAGTCCTACTCTGTCAAATAAGGAAAGAAAGTGGGATGTTCAATAATTCAATATCTTTGAGTTATTAAATTGTTAAACATCGTTATATACACACATGATTGTTCCTCTTAATAATTAAAAAGGTTCCTGTGTGCCGAAAACTTATCTTATTTTAAAAAAGTCAAGATTAAAACCATGTCAAGATATCAAATAAAAAACATTCGACTATAGAAGGTCTTTATGTGGCTCTTGAAATCAGGCTAATTATTTTGACATTCATTATTGAAGTTTAGTAAATTATCAGCCTTAATGCTATTAAGGATAATGACAGCCCATGATAAAATTCGAATGGGATACTGATAAAAATAAATAAAATCTTCAGAAACATCGTGTTACTTTCGGAGAAGCAGTCACAATTTTCAGCAATAGGCTAAGTATCACGATATATGATCCTGATCATTCAGAACAGGAAGATCGATATATCACTATCGGGATATCTTCATCCGGGCGCTTTTTAATAGTTGCACATATGGATAGGGGAGATCGAACTCGCATCATAAGTGCAAGGGAACTAAGCCGAAAGGAGCGTAAAGAATATGAAAAAGAAATCCAAAGCCGAAATCGATGATGAACTTCGCACGGAATATGATCTTTCTACTCTTTTGAAAAATGGAGAGCAAGGGAAATATGCCAATCGATACAAACAAGGAACAAACCTTGTTTTATTAGATCCTGATGTGGCGAAGGCTTTTCCATCTGATGAAGCAGTGAATGAAGCCCTCCGGTTAGTTATTCAATTAAAGGAAATCCCGGAAAGTCAAAAAAACAGAGTCCCGGCATCTTAACTGAAATATGATCAATCAGTGTCAGGCCAACAACCCATATACAGTTGACAAATTTGTGGAGAATGAGAGAGCCCTGTTCTGTACTTTTAGAAACAATCCTTAAATGTTTAACTCATCCCGGATATTGATATTTTGAGGTATGTTTTGTATTAACATAACCTATGAAGGGTGAAGATTTATCCTGCTAAATCCGCATAACGGGCTGTGTAGCATCATCTAACAGGGTGAATCCAGCTTAAATTTGTTTAATCGGGACGCGCCCTATTTTTTTTAAGATATCAAATAAAAAACCTCCCACACCTCATCTGGGTATTGGAGGTTTTATTGACCCTAAATGTCACATGTCAAGAGCAGACCCCGATTATTTCACTTAAATTGCCAGCAAGAATTCTAGCGGCTCGTTGGCCATGACGCGCGAGGAGTGGCGCGCTTTTGCGCTATTCCTCGTCGCCATCGATGGCATTGAGAGTCTTACCATCAACTAGATCCATTAGTTTCTCCACGGACAGCGAGTCATCACGCGGCTTGAACTCCATACTCATCGTGACGTCCCGAGGTGCAGGGAGGTTGTCCGCAAAGATACGGGCCGTTACCCTCAATGGTCTGAGGACGACGTGACCCAACAAATAGCCCTGAATATGTACGTGCTCACGCCTTTGCCTGAATCTTGCCAAGCTGAGCCGTGATCACATGCGCGTCTGGAGCCCGCTGCACGTTGATATCGGGGTTGAGAACGGGCTGTGTTACTCGGGACAGCAAGAAACTCGTGGAGGGTTCGTCTGGCATGTCATCGGCATCTCGGAAGACGAGGGTTCGATCGGGATCGGGAATGTTCAACTCAATGCGTACGTCTCTCGCCAAGACGTTCCCTGCGTTTTGCACCGTGAAGTCAAGCCTGGATGTCTCCATAGTCTTCTTCAGGTAAACGGCTGTGTCGCGGTAGTAGTCGCGATTCTTATCCACGCTAGGCATCGTGTGATACAAGTTAGGACCGGCAGGAAACCTCATTACTCCGTAGTCAGGAATCTCAAAGTCTTCAGGTAAAGAGAGATTGACTGTTTCCACTTCAATAGAATTGCCCAGAGAAGTCAGGCACTCGGAGTCGAAGAACTGAAGTTCAAGTAGAGGGAGGCTGTCCAGGCCTTCCACAATGGCCTGACCCATTTTAGCAATTTCATCCGGTGCTGCAATGTCTGTGGAACTACTGCGTCGAATGTAGACGGTCTGCTTTTCGAGTTTCCCGTAGCCCTTTACGAGATATACGGGGCGCTCCTGTGGCGGTATATGAAGAACGCCTATGTCCTTGTTATTGAGACTGGATTGCTGGTAAGAGAAGTGTATAGGACGTTGTGTCTTGCTGTTCACGAACTGCTGTAGTTTGGCGTCATCAAGATGCGTCGTGACGCCAACGACAGAGGATCGCCCTCCACGGACTTCATCAACGCCAATCAGAATGTATGCGTCTGATCTCCGCCAAGCATTGGCAAACGCCAGGATGTCTTTCAGCAGTTCAGATTTGTCGTCGTTACTCGCACCCTCAAAGGGATACTGG
>JASFHE010000622.1:0-4177 GCA_050123415.1 Desulfobacteraceae bacterium
GAAGAAAATACTGGAAGTAGATTGAAGAAAATATTTTATATCTTTATTTTTTGAAGAAGATATAGCTGAAGAATATTACATGTTCAAACCGGGAATTGAATAGCATTTTCAAAACGGCGCTGACAAAATCTTTACAACAGGCCTTTAATTGCTTAGAAGATGAACACAAAAGACTCTTAGTCAGTAGGCTAGATACTAAAAGAAAAGGTTTTTTCCAAAACGAAGAAGACTTTAAAACTTCCTTTGAAAGGCATAGACCAAAAGGATCAAAAAAAACATATGAAAAGATAGAAGAAGATCTTTCCGCTTCTTTCATTAAAAAAACAGGATTTGGTGAAAGGTGGATTCACCCGAGTATACGAGATCTAGTTATAGAATTTTTAATCTCTATGAAACAAGAGAGATATAATTTTTTATCTGTTTGCCAATTAAGTGGAACTTCACTTGCACTTTCAATAGGAGGTGGCTCCGAAGGGAGAAGGAATTTTCCACTTATTGTAGATTCTCAAGATATGGTTATTGTAGAAAGTAGAATTTTAGAACTAATAAAAGAGTTACCTATAAAGCAAATTACCAACTTGATGACAATAATAACTGAGATAAAACTAAAGACCCCAGAGTTAGCGGACACTACCTTTATTATATTTATCGATAAGTTATTTGAAAATGCATTAAGCCAAATTATTAATAGATTGACAGATAAACAGGAGCCATTAGACAACGATTTTCTCAAACAATATTTTCATATGGCAAAAATAAGTAAATCATATAGGACAGCTCCTACACTCGTGTCTTCTTGGAATGAAAGATTAAAAAAGTTAGAACAAGCATTGGAGGAAGTAGATGCTCAAAACTACCTAGATGAACTACCAGCACTCAATGAATTATTTGAATTTGTGGATTTATTAAAGGCAAATGATCCAAGGTTCTTGGAATACATTGATTACCCAAAATGTATAACAAAACATGCATCTAGGATAATTAAGCACTGCATTGATGAAACAGAAAAGGATTATTTAATTGAAGGAGATGAGGAGGATCTTTGTGAACTTTATATGAACGAAAGTGATAGATATAACAGTTTGTGTCATATTGCAGAGAGATTATTTAACTTAAACATAGAATTGGAAATCGAGAAAACACCAAATAAAGTTTTAGCGTTGCTTGAAGGAGAAAAAAACTATTGGTCAGAACAAGCAGATGAATATTATCATCCAGAACCTGATTATGATGATCATTATTATTCTCCAAGTGAGGTAAGCATCGATTCTATCTTTAGAGATTTATAATCATTTTTGATTAACCGTGAAATAGTTACCATAATTTAGATATCGTGAAGGAGTTTAAAAAATGGTTGAGCTTATATCAGGAGCAGTAATTGGTGCAATTGTTTCAATTTTAATAGCAGAGACTTATCATAGGAGATCATCAAACCCGCAAAAGATCTCAATAAACTCATATCTCGACTTGAAGAAAAGAATCTAAAGATGCATGAAATGTTAGATAACCTTGAAGAATGGCAATCACAGCATTTTGATGACCTCAAAATGATTAGGAAATATTCAGTAGCAGGCACACCTGATGATCCTGATTATCCATATAAATAATAAATGGGAGAGGTTAAAAGGAATTAAGTCAAGCAAGCTCGAAGCTTAATGTGAATAACGACCTTAAATAATCAAATAACTCCTATGATACACCACCCAAGGCTTTTGAGAAACACACAAGAGCATACATAAACTAAACAACTTTCCAAATCGTGGTCGGGCCAAGGTAATCACTTGATATAAAGAGAGAAAGAGAGTAGTCAAGTTTGCTCTTGACTCTTGGCAGCAAAAATAAGCACAAATCAAGAACAACTGGATTCCCCGATCCCCGAAGACATTATCGGGATCTTCGACAAGTCGGGGAATGACGGCTGGGTGTTGGATTCCCATGCCCCGTCTTCGCCAAGGCTATGCCGAGACAGGTAGGCAGGTCGGGGGAATGAAAACAGGGGCGTTGTTACGTTATTAGGTTTAAAGGATTAACCTTATAACCTAACAACCCCTTTGTTTTACATATAATGTGTCGCAAATAGGAATATGTACTATTTATTGCCGCTGTGCGCGATATAGTGAAGCGTGAAAGGTGACATCCTCTTTAGTTATTTAGTCGCCAATGGGAACAGGGACCATATTGTGAGACATGGACAGTCCATAAGAAACTAAGAAACTCTAAAACAGCGTTGAATTTTTATTTATATTCGTAATCAATAAAGCAGGCTAATAGACTATAGGCTGTTAGGGGAAACATAAAAGGCAAATTCAAGTTTACCCTGTTAATGCTGTTTCGCAGCCCGCTATGCGGATTTAACAGGGTGAAACATTTTAAAGACTATGGTAAGTAGTTAGTGACGATCCAGAAAGAGGCAATTTCTGGATGGGGCTTTCAGCGGTCAGCCATCAGCTATCAGCCAAGTCTTTTTTAAACACAAAGCAGATATCTTATTTTTATATAACAATCTTACTGTCTATCATTCATTTTTTAAAAAAAGTGCTAAATGTTACGAGAAAAAGTAAGGTTTTTAGGATGCGGATTTAACAAGGCGGAATATGCAAAAAAATGAAGTACTGTATTGAGCACGGCCTTGACTTTAACATTTATAAATTAGGTCCAAGACGCATCAAGAAAATGATCCGGCGTCAGTACGGAATTGAATTGGATATTGAAGGCAAAGACCTGGATACAATCACAAAAGAAGCGCAGGAAATAGAGTATGGATAATCAATAGCACTGGGACAATCTTTCATACTGTGGTTTCAGGTAAGGTTACATCTATTCTTACTGTTCCGGGTTTTATATCTGTATCTGCTTTTTTTACCACCTTAAGCTCCGCAGAGTATATCCGTAAAGATACAATGCCGGATGGCAGCTTTTTTATGAAAAAACAAAAGGGCTTGATTTATCAGAGCGAATTGGTGATGATAAGTTAGTGCCCATCCATAAACTGTCATTTGAGAATGGCAGCGGTCAGCTATCAGCTTTCAGCAAAACACTTTTTAAAACAAAGTCTTAGCTGACGGCTGATAGCTGACTGCTAAAAGCTCCATCCAGATTTTTGTTCTTTCTGGATGGGCACTGTTATCCTGAAATTTTCTTGGAACTGTCATGTCAACTATCAGGACCAATAGGAACCTTTTCGTAGGATGGTGTTTTACACACCACCTTGCAGAGGCGTCGCCTCTACATAAAAACCGGTCGGGAATAAATCCCGCCCCTACAAAAATACTTGTTAAAATGACAAACGATACATGACTCGACACTAGGACTATAAAACAGAATTGATATGAATAGATTCAACAGAACCCCCTTGCCACTTCCCGACGGTTTTGATCCGGGAAAAGATCGGCTGTTATTGCACTCCTGTTGCGCTCCATGCTCCGGTGAAATCATGGAGGCAATTCACGCCACAGGTGTTAACTATGCAATTTTCTTTTATAACCCGAACATCCATCCGGCTGAAGAATATGAGATTCGCAAAGAGGAAAATATCCGGTTTGCCGAAAAACTTAAGACGCCTTTTATTGATGCGGATTATGATGTAGAAAATTGGTTTGCCCGTTCAAAAGGAATGGAAAATGAGCCGGAGAGAGGGGTACGCTGCACCATGTGTTTTAACATGCGTTTGGAGCGCACCGCTCTTTATGCCTCCGAAAATGACTACTCAATGATCACCAGTTCACTGGGAATCTCCCGCTGGAAGAATATGGACCAGGTTAATGAATGTGGTCATCGCGCGGTAGCGCCATATCCCAATGTACAATACTGGGATCACAATTGGCGCAAGCGAGGCGGCAGTCAGCGCATGATTGAAATAAGCAAACGCGAGCAATTTTACCGACAGGAATACTGCGGTTGTGTTTACTCTCTGCGTGACAAAAACCGGCATCGCTTTTCTTCTATATGCCGCTGAAGTAATAAAACTGATCACCTGGTCAACAGCATTGAAGAAGAGGTAAGGCCATTCAGGAGTGACCGTTTTAAAATTTGGGCAATATCCTTCCTGTTTCTTCCATATATTTAAGGTATTCATCTCCAAACTCATCTTCCATCATTTTCTCTTCATTAGGAACACGAATGAAGTAAAGGAGTGTCCATGGAACAAGTCCTCCCAAACCCACGGTCCAGTTTGATG
>JASFHE010000623.1:0-4167 GCA_050123415.1 Desulfobacteraceae bacterium
AGGCATTCTGTCAGGCAGGGCAGTAAAAGCGGAAACGGGCAGCTTCTGCTTGGGCTTATCCTGACCATGACAGGGTTCTATTTTGCAGTGTCCATTATTGTTATCCCCGTATACAGCAAGGCAAAGGCCCTGCTTGCAGAAGGCGCTATGGTCCGGGGAGAAGATGTTTCACCGGTGAAGATGGCAGGACTTTTAGCAGTGGGGCTTATTATTGTTTTATGGGGATTTATTGGAAACTACAGAAAATATAAAAAACAAACTAATGAGGTATAAAAAATGAACATTCTAAACCTGATGCAGGGGACTCTCTATCTGATAATGAATGCCCTGTTGTATCCTGTTATTGCGGCGATTATTATTCTTGTCTTCTGTATATTGTTCAGTCTGGGCGGATTTGTTTCCGAGTTAATTATACGGAGAAGAAATTCGGGAACTTATAAAGACGCTCAGATAGAAGAGCTTGCAGCAGACATCGCCCGTGATACCCTTTCAGGTATTGTTACTGACAACATGAAAAATAATTCCATTAAAAACAACTTTATAAAGAAGTTCCTGGATGACCTGCTCGTGCAGGCTTCTAAAGGGGTGCAGGGCCTGGATATAAGGGTGGAAAAGCTCATCACTGCCCATGAAGGAAGATCCCGCAAAACACTGGACAAGACCCGCCTCATGATAAGGATCGGACCTATGCTCGGGCTTATGGGCACCCTCATACCTATGGGACCGGCACTGCTCTCCCTTTCAAAGGGCGATCTGACCCAGATGGCCAACTGCCTTGTTATAGCGTTCGGCACAACCGTATCAGGTCTTGCTGTGGGTGTGCTGGCCTATGTTGTATCCGTAATGAGAGAGCAGTGGTACGCAAAGGATAGAGATGAGATGGAATACCTGGCCGACCTTGTTCTGGACAACATTGAAGGGGCCGGTGAAGTTGAAGAAAATAATGAAGGACAGAAGCTGAAGGTATTGCCCGTATCAAGAGGCGGGAAACAATGAGAGATACCCCGAAAAAAAAGAGAAAAAACCGCAGGATGACAAACCCCGTGCATCAGGATGACCCTATGAGCGGTGTGGCCAACCTGTTTGATGTTGCAATGGTATTTGCCGTAGGGCTTATGGTGGCAATGGTAAGCGCCTATCACCTGCATGAGCTGTTCAGCGCAGATGAGCTTACCATGATCAAAAATCCCAATGAGCCCGGAAAGATGGAGATCATCACCAAAAAGGGCAAAGAGATAAAGGTCCAAAAAATGACAAAGGAGATGGCGCAGGGGCAGGGTATGCGCCTGGGCACTGCCTATCGTCTGACAGACGGCAAGGTGGTTTATATCCCGGAAGAGGAGGAGAGATAGAATGTTGCGCAGCCTGTTTTGTGTATTTTTACCGGCATTAATCCTGGCAGCCTTTCCGAACACCGGAAGTGCGGATCAGGTATGTAATATTGCCTTTTATATAACTGACGGGAATACAAAGATACTGTCCAAAGGAATAGCAGAGTTTAATAAAGAGTACCCTGAAGCTGCCTCCGGTTTGAAGATAACCGTATTGGCGGAAAAGCAGCATGATAAAGAGACTATATCCAAAAAACTGGCAGGTCAGGATATTATCTTCCTGTACCACCTCGGGTACAAGTCCATGCTGGATATTGAAGCTGATCTGAAGCTTGCCAGGCAGAAAGGGGCAAAGGTTATTGGAGTTGGAGGTTATGAGATCTTCAGGAAAAAAGGATATTTTAATGTGGATGAGGACGATCATCCCGACCTGTATACATACTGGCAGTACAGCGGTTCGGAAAATGTCAAAAGGCTTATTGTATATCTTTTAAACAGGTTCTGCGGGATTGACAGCCTTGAAATAATGGAGCCTGTTACTCAGCCCCTTGACGGTATATTCCATCCTGATGCACCGGGTTCAAAAGTATTTGATTCCTTTATCGCCTATAGGGCCTGGTATGAATCTTCGGGTCATAAAAAGGATGGGCACTGGGTAGGGATTACATCCTATAATATCTTAAAGACCGGTGATGCAAAGATACCGGAAAGCCTTATTCGCAGCCTTGAGAAAAAAGGTATGAACGTGATCTGTGCAATCGGATATCCGGCAGATATGCTGATAGAAAAATATATGCTGGCAGAAGGTCTTAAGATAGACCTGATGATCTCGCTCATGTTTTCACATCCGAAGGAAAAGACACAGGAGCTTCTTGCCCGCCTCAATGTGCCTGTAATCAGGGCTATTGCGCTTTACAACAAGGTTGAAGACTGGCTGGAAAGTCCGCAGGGTGTTGACGCAACCCAGCTTGCTTCTCAAATCTTTCTGCCCGAGATGAGCGGCCTTATAGAGCCTATTGTAGTTGGCGGCAAGCGTATATATGTTGATGAAAAAACCGGCATAAAGGTGACCGAAAGAATACCGGTTGAAGAGAGAATAGAAAAGCTTGCAAAAAGGGCGGCATCGTGGCTGCGCCTGAAGACCCTGCCTGTTGCCAATAAAAGGGTGGCTGTCCTCTATTACAATCATCATACGGGAAAACAGAATATAGGGGCCAGCTATCTTGATCTTTTTGCCAGCCTCCAGAACCTTGTCAAGGCCCTTGAAAAAGCAGGGTATACTATGGGTGATGAAGTCCCACTGAACAAGAAAATACTCCGGGAAATGATTATTATGCAGGGCCGCAACATAAGTACTGCAGCACCCGGTGAACTCAAAAAGATGCTGGACACCGGAAAAATCGAGCTGCTTCCCATAGAACAGTACAAAAAATGGTATGCCGAGCTTCCTGAAGAGTTCAGAAAAGGTGTAGAGGAAAAATGGGGCAATGTAGAAAATACCACCCTCATGACATGGGAAGACAGGTCAAAAAATCAAAAATATATTGTCCTTCCCGGACTGACATTCGGAAATATTTTTGTAGGGCCCCAGCCCACACGCGGTTGGCTTGAAGAGTCAGACCACCTGTACCATGACGTGACCCTTCCTCCGCACCACCAGTATCTTGCATTTTATCTGTGGCTCAAACACTGGTTCAAGGTGGACGCGGTTGTTCACTTTGGTAAGCACGGAACCCTTGAGTGGACACCAGGTAAACAGGTGGGGCTTACTCAAAACTGTGCACCGGATGTGCTTATGCAGGATATCCCTGATATCTACCCCTACCTAATAGATGATGTGGGCGAAGGGCTTCAGGCAAAAAGAAGGGGATACGGGGTAGTTATAGATCACATGATACCCGCCATAAAGATGTCAGGGCTCTATGAAGAGTATGCAAAATTGAATGAACTGATACCCCTTTATGAGCAGTCAAAGGAGCAGACCCCTGCTGTTGCTGAAAAATACCAGGAAGAGATCCTTGAACTGGCCTCGGAACTGGGAATCGGAAAGGATATCGGAGTCAGTCTGAAAAAAGAAAATTTTGATGAACTGCTGGACGGACTCCACGACTATCTTGCGGATATAAGGGGCGAGAGCATGCCCTACGGGCTTCATGTACTTGGGAAATCACTTGAAGGTGAAAGCCTGGTAAGTATGGTGCGCGCCATGCTTGGCGTGGAGTCTGACATTCCTCCCATGCAGGAGATCATAGCCGGGATCATGGACATGGACTGGAAAAAGATAAAAAAACATCCCGGAAAACATATAAAGGATATGGAGAAGGTGGATACCGTATGTGAGGTCATTCTCTCAAAGGTTATTCTGGAAGGTATGCCTCTTGAAAAGGCCATGACAGCCAGCCTTGGCAAACAGTATTCCAGGGCATCTTCTGTAAACAGGAAAAATCTCAGGACCATGCTGGAACGGAGTCTGGATTATGCCGAAGGCCTGGGGCAGTGTGATCAGGAGATCAGAAGTATCCTTAACGGGCTTAATGCAGGTTATATACCTCCGGGTCCGGGTAATGACCCTATACGAGATCCGGAAGTGCTTCCAAGCGGAAGAAATTTTTATGGGTTTAACCCGGAGAAGGTCCCTACCAAAGCTTCATGGAAGGTGGGTAAGCAACTGGCTGATGATCTGATAGAGACCTATATGAAAAAGAACGGACGCTATCCCCATAAAACTGCCCTTGTCCTGTGGGCCACCGAAACCCTGAGACATCATGGCGTCATGGAGTCAAAGGCCCTGTATCTCATGGGGGCAAGACCCATATGGGACGGGCGCGGTTCCATA
>JASFHE010000624.1:0-4163 GCA_050123415.1 Desulfobacteraceae bacterium
TACGTGTAACCACCTGATATCATTACTTAATAAAATGAATTAAATTGAAAGGTCTGCAACCTATTGATTTAATGAAATAATAAAACTCACAACATAACTTGCCCAACTGCACATCAGGGAGCATGGCACCATACTTCTTGAAATTAAGATGGAGCTCAAAACAACGGTTAAGATCATGGCAGATATGGCCGTTATTTTTTTCCCGTGCAATATAATCCTTTAAATATGACCGGTATGCCGGATGGGTGCATGAACTGATAATTTTTTCAGCACGCTCCAGCGGCCCGAGGCCCCTTAAATCAGCCAGCCCCTGTTCGGTTACCACCACCTGGACGGAATGTTCACTGTTGTCTACATGGGGTACCATGGGCACTACAGTGGAAATTTTTCCGGCCCTGGCAATGGACGGTGCCATAAAAATGGACAAATGACTGTTCCGGGTAAACTCTCCGCTGCCTCCTACCCCGTTTATGATATGAGTACCCCACACATGAGAGGAATTCACGTTCCCGTAAATATCCATTTCAAGAGCCGTGTTCATGGCAATTACCCCTAACCGGCGGATAATACCGGGATGGTTGGAAATTTCCTGCGGCCGGAGCACAATTTTCCGGTTGTAAAAATCCATATCCTTCTCAATCTGCTTGAGTTTTTCCGGTACTATGGTAAGAGACGTTGCACTTGCACCCAGAATCTTTCCTGCATCAATCAAATCCTTCATAGAATCCTGGAAGACTTCCGAATACATAAAAAAAGGCGGGATATCCGGGTGACGTCCCAAACCTGCCAGTACAGCATTAGCCGTATTGCCCACCCCGGACTGAAATGGAAAGAACTCAGGTGGAATCCGGCCTGCTGATTTTTCTTTTAACAGAAATTCAATCACATGATCAGCTATTTTACGGCTGGTTTCGTCCTCCTGACTAAAGGTCTCTACCTGATCCGATTCATTATTTTCAATAATGCCCGCCACTTTTTTGGGATCAACACAGGCATAGGGGAATCCTATTTTAGTCAGGGGAGTATACACATTGATGGGATTGCGTCTCGGCGGAGGAGGAATGGTGAAAATGTCGGCAAATTCGCTTAACCGGGGAGAATGATAGTGGTTGAGTTCAATAATTACCTTTTCTGCACAGGTCAGCCAGGTAGGTGATGCACCGATGGATGTGGTAAAGTACACCCTGCCGTCCGATGTAATCTGGGTGGCTTCCACCACAGCAACATTTATCCTGCCGAAAAATCCCGCCTCCACGGTCTGTGGCAAATGGGACAGGTGCATATCCACATATTCCACTTCCTGGCGGTTAATCTGTTCCCTGAGTATTCTTCCCCCCTGGAATGGTGCCCGCCACGAAATAGCATTGGCCTCGGGTAAATCATTATCGAGATAGTCCCCGCTGGAAGCCCCTGACAGCACTCTGATCCTGAACCTGCGCCCTTTACGATGTTCTTCCCTTGCATGTTCGGCCAGCATGACGGGAACAGCCTTGGCTGCACCTGCCGCGGAAAATCCACTAAAAGCAACAGTATCTCCGTCTTTTATCAGGGAGATCACCTCTTGTTTTGAAATTACAGGATAGCCCTCAATTTTCATATTGTCCTCCCTGCTTATCGACGATTACTTAAATTCAAAGCCGGTTAATTATCAAGGAGCAAGGTGTATGCCACTATCTGAATTGACGACTCCCTGTAACATGCTGATATAATAAGATTTATTTTTAAGGATGTTCCGGTTTGCATGAATGGTAATGCGTGACATGTAATAATTTTTTCCAATCTGTAAAAACCGGAGACAACCGGATTGCATGAAAAAGAGCCGGGGAATAATGAAAAGTTGATAAGGTTTTACGGCTTCCGGTTCACTCTGCTCTGTTAAATGTTGATCTGCAACCCGTATCGCGGATTCAACAGGGTAATAAGGAAGCCGCAATTATTTTAATTTTCCACCTGTTCTTTTGGGGGTGTAAGCGTTACAGGCAAAACGGAATAGCAGGCGACATTAATACCATCTCTTCTGGCGGGTATAAACTTGTACTTGACAACAGTATCCAGTGCTGTCTGCTCAAAAATACCTTCAGGTTCAGCACTTATCACCTTTGGATACCGTACAAGACCATCTGCATCTATGATAATTTGAACCATTACTTTACCCTCATTCCTTCTGTCCCGGCGTCAGATGGGTATTTAGGTCGGACTGCCCTAATAACCCTTGGTGGCATATCCACATCAGTAAGTTTATAAACTGATTCATTTATCGAATTGCCATTTTTTTCTGTTTCTGCTGAAGATGGTTTTTTTATTTCAATATCAGATTCAGGTAGTGGAAGAGGATTATTCGATTTATGCACAGTAATATCTATATCTATTTTCTTATCTGCCATTCCATTATTTATATTATCCAGTATAGATTGAAGTGCAGGATCAGGATTTTTAACTTCGTTTATATATTTCTGCAAAGCATTTTTTGCATCATCCATATCGCCCTGTGTTATTCCTATTTTATAGAGAGCAAGTATCCATTGGCTCTTTGGAAAACGATTGCCGGGAAGGCCTATAAGCTCTTTTAAAACACGTTTTGCATCATCCAGATTTCCCGCCATATAATAGGCACCATATGCTGCTTCCAGGTATCTGATCGACTTATTATACTTTTCATAAAGCTTTTCAAACAAGGGTGCAGCTTCTGCGAAATATCCGGTTTCATACAATACAGCGGCATAGTATGCCATCAGCTCGGAATTGTCAGGGTAAGTATCATATCCCTCTTCAAATACCTTTAATGCTTCATCCAATGCTTTATCTTTTAATATGTTTCTGTCGATATACCAGTAATACCCCAGCATCAGGTATACATCTACAGGTATCTTATCGGGTTTTGCAGCAATGTAATCCAGCAGAGGTATCCTGGCACTGGTAAAATCCTGTACCTCGTATAATTCCTGTGCCTTAACCATCGCCACTTTGGCATCGTCAGAAAGTTCGTTAAAAAGTCCGGTCTCATTACTGTTAACCTCTTTCTCCTGTGCAAAACCTGTGAGTGTATAAAAGGCAAAACCCGTAACCAGAAGCATGATAACAGCTGCAATAGTAATCTTCTTTGTACTTTTCCTGTACCTGACTATCATGGCAATTCTCCTTTTCATTTGAGATTTATTTTCAATGATACCCGCCATTGCAGGAAGCTGGCTGTTCTGGCAGAATTTTTCAAGAAAACCGATAATCGTATCGGCATAATCCTTTGACTGGTTATGCCTGATTTTTGATAAAACCGAGGCATCACACGCAGATTCCTGGTCAATCCTCATCTGATAAAAAGCAAGCCACACAAACGGATTAAACCAGTGAAAAACCTGCAGGAATGTAATAATCCAGGATATACCGATATCATGGCGCTTAAGGTGACCCAGTTCATGCATGAATATGAAGGTCAATTCCGCTTTAGTGAGTTTTTCAAGCACACCTTGAGGGAGAAGGAGCCTGGGGCGAAGGTAGCCGAACATTGCAGGGCTCTCAACCAGATCCGTAATGGTAATACCCGCAATGGTATTGATCTTCATCCTGGTTCTACACTCTTCCAGCAGGTCAAGTACTTCCCTGTCAATCAGCATTGGTAGTTTTTTTATTCTGATCCAGAACCTCATGTTTCTGAACAGGGTGTACAGACCTAAAAGCACGGCACCGATGAGCCATGTATAAAGCAGAGCTTCATCAAAGGATATGTTCAGTCCCTGTATATTTTCTGATGCGCCTTTTGCAATGCCTGACACTATTATGTTTTTTCCCAGGATCATGTTATCCAGGATATGAACATCTGGCAGCGGAATAGGAATCAGTTCGGGAATTTGAGCGGTTCTTTCATATCTCCATGGTATGAGCATGCGGACCAGGAGCACAATCCATAAACCATAATGCCACCAGGCGGGCAGGCGTTTGGAGACAATAGACTTGATGATAAATATGATGCAGATAAAAATGCTTATATCTATCGAGTAATCGATAAACCATGTAAAAAAAACTGAGATATACGACAGAAGAGTTTCCATATATGCTCCTTATTCATCTTCAAGGATACGCTTTAATTCCTCTATGTCTTTCTTTGATAACTTTTTTGATTCGACCATTGTGGTTATCATTGGTGTTAAAGCACCATTAAAAACTCT
>JASFHE010000625.1:0-4159 GCA_050123415.1 Desulfobacteraceae bacterium
CTCGGACGGCTCGTATAAAGGAGGAGATAACGATGAAACTTCCATCTGAAGCATCTCTATTGCGAATATTCATTGGCGAAAGCGACAAGCTCCGCGGCAGACCTCTTTGTGAAGTTATCGTGGAAAAGCCCCTCCATCCAGGTGCCCCTGACATCAATTGCTCCGTAGGGGCCTGTCCAGGTTTTCAGGTCTTTGCTTTTATAGATGCTTCCCCCACTGCTGGTCAGATAGTATGTTTGTGTTTTTTTATCAGGAAAGATAAAAGGATCGCTCATACTCATTTCATCGAACGTAGTTGTTACAATCTTCCGGAGTTCTGTAACACTTGGGCCTACCCAGCGTATTACCGGAGATTTCTTTTTAGCACTGCCTGTCGAAGGCATTCCAAAACCTTTTGAACCTTTAGGTGCTGGAATTGTTACTGTCGGTGTGAGCTTCTTTTTTTCTGCGGCCTGTCCAAAACATATCTGTGCTGAACAGAGTATTATCAGCAATCCTATTGAACAACATATTTTAATCATTTTATAGCTCCATTTTAATGTGTCAGAAGCAGGCGAGGTTTTAACACCCCGCCGCCTGAAGCATTACATGGCCATTACAACTGCCCAGCTGTTTTGGACGGGGCAGTTAAAAGAATTACCATGGCTTAAGCGCTGCGACATTGGCTCCTGCAATGCGACCGGTCGCCAGACATTCGGAATTATTACCTCCGCCGTTGTACATCCAGCCCCAGAATGATCCCAGTTCACCCGCGCTGTACAGCCTCGGTATGGGCTTATTAAACGGATCAATAATCTGACATGATGGATTACGCCTTGGTCCACCCTGGGTATTATACATAATGGGGTAAATTTTAAGTGCCACATAGGGAGGCTTGTCTATTTTGGCCAGGTTGTTTTTAGGTCTGGCGAAGTCTGGATCTATTCCGGTGTCACAATATTGATTAAAAGTTTTAACAGTCTTTTCCAGCACGTCTGATGCAATATCAAGCTTGCCTGCCAGTTCCTGTATCGTATCACCTTTGATTATCCAGCCTTTTTCTATTTCAGTGCTGTTATCCTTGCTCCATTTATATTTACTGTACCAGTTATACCATCCGAATTTCATACCTGCTGAAGCAAGCGGGCGGCTGAGAACTCTCGAGTCCAGAACAGCATAGCATGGTATTCTTGTGAACTTCTGTGCCCCAAGTGTATCAAAGAAGATAAGGTGCTCCTTTTCTCCTAGTCCGTGGCGTCCCTTGGTTGATTCATTCATAAAACGTTTTCCCTGCTGGTCTGTCAGAATATAAGGAAATCTTGACAATGTTATGGGAACAGGAACCTTACCCAGGGTATCGTCCTCAACAAGGATAGCTCCTATTCCAGCGAGGGCATTATTCATGTGCCAGAGAGCTGCTCCTGCTTTCTGCGCCATCCTGATACCGTCTCCGGTATTGAATGTTGTGCCTCGTCCATACATGGGCCATCCTGGTAAATACTGCTGCTGGATATCATGTGCAAATTCAAAACCGCCGCAGGCAAGAACAACTCCCCGCCGGGCTTTAATGTTAAGAGATTTTCCTTCTGATTCCGCTTTTACTCCAATAATCTCACCATTCTCATTAATGATAAGCTCTTTTGCCGGGGTCCGGTACATTATAGGTATTCCGCGTTCATCCACCTTTGCCCTGAGCGGATTATAGAGGGCGGCACCAAAGCCGCCCTTTGCATTGGACCATGTTCTTACCCCTTCACCGCCCGGAAGTTCGGGATATTCAGGCTGAAATATCCCAAATGATCTTGGCTCAACGCCCATTTTTTTTAACCACTCATTATTTTCGAAAAGTCCATTGGCAAGCACTTTAATACTTTCCTGATCTGTTAAACCGTAACATAAAGACGTAATGTATTTAATTCCCGTTTCAACATCGGTCGGCGTCCACCACATATTCCCTGAAACCTTACTGTTGCCTCCTTCGAGTTCTTTAGGTGCTTTCTCAAGAATAAGTACTTTTGCTCCGGCATCATGCGCAGTCATTGCAGATACGATTCCGGCAAAACCAGTTCCTGCAACCACAACATCCATTTCCTTATCCCATTTAATCCTGGAACCTGATTCCCTGCCTAAAGCCGGATTTGCAGCAAGTCCTGCAATGGCTGCGGTTCCTATGCCGACAGATGTTTTTTTAATAAAATCTCTTCTTGATAGATCATTTTTTGTAGTCTTAGTACGCTTCATTCTTTAACCTCTTCTTTCTTAATAGAATTCATGATGTTTTCCGATGGATAAAAGATCTTTCTATCTGGAATTGACTTTCTGCATGATAAAAATTATTACAATTACCACAAGTGCCAGTACGGCATTTGTGGTGCAAATAGAGTTTACGCTCCAGTTTTTTGTAAGCATAATGGTTCCGACAACGGGTGCAAGTATTGATCCGCATCTGCCTACTCCGGTTGCCCAGCCAAGCCCTGTACCTCTGATATCTGCAGGATATGAAACAGCTGCAAGTCCCATAAGGCCGGAATTGCTGCCGATTACAAAAAAGCCCATGACAGAGGATACAATTGCTACAATAAAAAATGAGCCGGAAGCAAAATACCCGAAAGTAAAAACACTCGCAAAGGCGAGGAAAAAACCGATTTTTAATATATTAAATTTGTTGAATTTATCCATCAGAATGCCGATCAATACTGTTGCGACAACAGCACCCATGTTGATGCATGCAAAGGCTAGACTGAATTCCTGGGATGAAGCACCGCTTTTTCTCAGCAGAGTCGGTGTCCATGACAGAATTAGCCAGAGCAGATAGTAACTCAAAACAAATGCTATCCATAATAATATGGTATTTGCTGCCCGTCCCTCTTTAAAAAGATGTTTAAATGGAACTCCGGACAGCTTTTCTTCGCATGAAACAAAATTAATGTCTTTCATTGATCCATATGCTGGTGCAATTTTTGAGACAATTTTCTTTATACGTTCCTGATCCCTCTTTTTTCCTCTGTTGATCAGAAATTCCAGTGGCTCAGGAAGTGAAATCAATGCAATAACCCCGATGATACATGCTATTATACCTCCTGCCAGAAACAGTGACTGCCATCCATATCTTGGAAGAAGGAAAGAAGAAAAAAGCCCTGAACATGTAGCACCTATCGCAACACCAGCGTACATTATGGTGGCGAGCGTTGCACGTTTATTGGTCGGAGCATATTCTGATCCGAAAGCAAGTGCGTTTGGAACAGCGCCTCCAAGCCCGAGACCTGCTATAAAGCGAAGGAATATCAAGTGATCCTTGGATTGGATAAATGCGATGGCTAAAGTAAAAATACCGAATGTAAAGGCGGAAACCAGCAGCATCCGCTTTCTTCCAAAACGATCTGCAAGCATACCTAAAACAAAAGCCCCGACAAGTGCTCCAACATTACCGAGGCTCATTGCCGGGCCCAGAGCCGCAGGTGTTGTATTCAGTGATTCTGCAATTTTAGGCAATGACACACTTAAAAGCGACAAATCAAAACCGTCAAAAAAGGCAAGGAAAAAGCATATTGTCCATATCCATATTTGATATAATGTAAACCGTCCAGAATCTAGAACGTTTTTTACAGTCACTGAATTGCTTGTCATTTTTTATCCCCTTATAAATGTTTTTCCTTAACCTGTTTTTCTCTAGTCCCGAAAAAGCAGGGGTGCGATTTCGCGCAGGCTTCGCCGCCATGACAGAAACTCATGGGCTGTATTGGGTGAGACATAGAACACGCTGTTAATGCCGGCTTTTTTCAATTCCTCAGCGCTGGCCTTTGGATCTCCGCCAAAACCGCCTGAATTTCTGCCCAGTTCACGGCTGCCGTAGCTTACGAAAACCAGCTTTACCTTATTGTTGAATCCTGGTGTTTTATTGACATCATCCATAGAAATGCTCCCTCCGCTGAATAAGCCGATGTGTGAAAATACATCCAGGTTGGCAAGTGTGATCAGCCTTGTCTCAATCCCCCCCATGGAAAGACCGGCCATAGCACGATGTGTCTGATACGGGAGAGTGCGAAAGTTGGCGTCTATATAGGGGATCAACTCGTTTACAAGTACCGTCTGAAAGGGATCAATCTTGAAACTTGCAAGCCCACCGAATTTGACCTCGTTTGTCATGCCATAGGTCATTACAATAAGGAAGGGCTTTATT
>JASFHE010000626.1:0-4147 GCA_050123415.1 Desulfobacteraceae bacterium
TAGCATCTTGTACATTAAAACCGTATCATACCACCAAACAGAATGATATGCGATATCATCAGCCATAACCTTATTTGTCGATATTAAAACGGCGTACTTACTCGTACATCCGATTAATAGAAAACACGATGAAACTAACATTAAAGTCAAGAGTTTTTTTAATTGCATAGGAAACCTCCTTTTTACAGGTGTTATCAGTGTGCCTATTTTTTCTCTTGCATGACTCGAAGTCTAAATATCCTGTTCAATTTTTTATCTACATACCAGAGATTATTATCGGAGTACTCCAGCCCATTGGGTTCCAAAACCTCAATATCTCTGATAAATATCCGTGATGCCATCATTTCACTATCCTTTTCGAGGATTTCTCTCCTATCAATCTTGGAGGGCAGTTTGTTTCCGTTATAACAAATACTCCACAAATATTTACCGTCGGAGGCCAAACCTCGAGGATGACCATCGGCAAAAACACTTCTTATAATTTTACCGGTTTCCGGATCTATCTGATTAAATGAGCTGGAAAAACCCGCAAAATAAGCTACCCATAGATATTTTCCATCCCAGGTCAGATCTTCGATTGATTTGAATCCTTTTTCCTTTGGGATGTTCAACTCGATTGTTTTTTTAATTTGCCCGTTGTCAGGATCAAGAGCATGAATTTTTCTGGCCTGTTCATCCGCCAGCCATAAGAATCTTCCATCAAAAGTCAATCCTTTCGGCTTTTGAAGTTTAAGATTAAAAGATTGTATAATTCTTCCATTGGATGGAGCCAGTTTGTAAAGTTTTTTAGTTTCTCCATCTACAACAAGAAGTTGCTTTCCATCCCATGCAATACCTTGAACTGACGGGCCGGGTATTTTCAGTGAGTGCTCCACTCTGTTAATCCTGGTTATAATTTTGCCCGTTCTATCAACGCCGACTGTTTTTTTATTGGCAACGATCTGCCATAGAGGGGAGAATTTATTTTGTGACTGATCTCTCTGATAGACCAACTCAGCCCTAGCCTCATCGGGTTTCTCTTTAAGATACTTCAGAGCTATATCAATTGCCCTGGTTTTTGAGAGGAATTTTATAGGCTTACTAAATACCTTTACCTGTTTAAGAGAGCCCGTATAAGCATTGACCAGGGCTGCTGCATCAGCAGGGCCATCCTTCCCGTCTTTTGTAAAAGGTACCAGGTAATATCCGCCGAAATCTTTATTAACTAAAAGTGGTTCAGTGGGTTGAAGTTTTTTAATAATACTGAAGGCATCTGTCTCATATACACCTTCCTCTTTAAGATTTCTCAAAAGATATCTTATCACATCCTTAAGAGGCAGAAGCTTACCGGTCAGTACCTCCAGAGGGGCCAAAGCCCTCCCTTTGAATTTGGGAGGTTCTATTATAGCTATATATTCATTCAGGTAGCTGCTGCCCACTTTAGTCACAGCTTGAAATTCAGAACTATACCAATCGCTGCCGGAGATCCAGGTCGTCGATGGTGTTGTTGTATAGGGTACTGCAGGATCAACGATAACAACTGTCAATAAATTAACTGTACTGTTGGCAGTTGGATCGAGATCTGTTTTAATGCTCTGAATAGCAGCCCAGTGCTCTTCGTGAGAAGGATATGTATTATGAGATGAAGTACCTAAAAGAACAGCAACAGGGTAGCTGTTGCGTGTCATCCAATAGGCGGCGCTATGAATGATTACATCAGGATTTACATTGTGATGGATAGCCCAGGTACCGGACGGTGGACAGGTCAGTAAGGCTGCTCTAAGCGCGGCCGGATCTGTATCCCACATCGCTTCCACCTTGTTAGCTGTTATCGTACCCCAGATAGTTGTTTGCGTTTCGGTACAGCCACCGGCTGGGTATCCTTCCATTATCATCTGCACTGTGGCAGGGCCACACCATGTCAGCGCCTCCTCACCATGGGGAGGAACTACTGACGACGCCCAATGGTCGGCCCATGAGGATGTGGCGGCGAGCAGAAATACACAAAATACTATTATACTGATAAGTAACCTGTTTAGTATCCTTTTTTTATACATACCTTCCTCCTTTATGGACATATGGATAACGTTGGCAAATCAATGGTAATGGACTTGTGATATTTTACATATTGAATACGGTTATACCCGTTTATGGTTCTTCCCCATGCCCAAAGATAGAATGTATAGGCGCAGTTGCATGGCACAACCGTCGGTGTCGCTGGAACTGTCTTGTTTGTAATCCCGTTCCAGAGGACGGGTGTATATGGTGGTGGCGGAGGATTAATATGGTTATTATAGGAATCGTTGTAAATATTTGGGATAGACTTGTTGTCGCCATACAATGCCTTAAGGCCGTAACTATAGAGATGACCTTCAGCATCATTGGCAGTAATCTTGAATTTGAACTCATTATTCCCGTTATTAACAATAACGCAGGAATCGATATTGGTATTCGGTGGTTTATTTTGAAATATATTGTGGATTTCAGCAATTGGCGGGGTGTTATCCACTCTAAGTGTCATTTCATTGAGAGGCAGCATTGGCACAGGAATAGCTATTGGAATAAAGGTAGTTCCTGTCTTCTGATACAGGGCAATTGTGAAGGTATACAATCCATTGTCTCCGCTGGGCCATCTTAAAGCAAAGTAGGGTGGGTACCATAGCCCCGAATCGTATATGCCGCCATCAATAGGAATTTCATACCTGGAATGATCGTTGTCATCAGGATCGGGTGCCATTGTGAATGGTTTGTATTTCAAAATGGTATTGTCCCATTTGTTGGTTTTCCAACTGAGGTTGGTAACGCGTGCGGGTCCCGTGCCATTATCAACCCATATCTCGTAATGGCTCGCCCCCCAGCTCCTGAAGTTTTCGAGATTTAGAAATATATTAAGCGTACCGCCAAAAGGGGCATTTTTCACCTGGTAGAAATATCCAGGGGCAGTAGTCGCATATCCATCGATAGGATCAATATCAGTTGAAGGTATATGGCCCACTCCCATAAATATATTACCACTAAGACCGAATAAATCTGCCTTCTGTATCTTATGATCTGTAGATATATATATGGGTGTGCTTGCAGCTGCAACTACTATCCCTGACGGTTGTGATGCCAGACCTTCCGCGCTTGTAACAATTTCATAGGGCGTGGTCGGAGTTGAATACAGATCCACCCTTAAAATTTTATTATCTGGAGGGCTGGTTTGCTGCACCACATATAATGAACTCTGGATGGTATCTGTCCATGTAAGATAGCTCGGATCTGTCAAACCGGATGTGACCACATTTTCCACCCATGCCCCAAGTGTCAGATCGATCTTTGATATTTTTGGTGGTACACTTTGTTCAGTAATATAAGCAAATTGCATGTCGGAAGTTACTGCAATGCCGACTGGCTGGGTAAGCGTGGTAAAAACCAGTGTCTTTACACCGGTAGTCAGATCTATGCGGTATAATATGTTGTCACTTTTTCCCACGGTATAAGCCTGGTTATTAGAAAGATCAAGGACAAGCTGCTGTGGTGCGCCGATGTTGAAAGTCACAATATCCGATATCCCAACAGTAATTGGAGAACCGGCAACAGGGCTTCCAATAAAACTGCTGATATCGACTTTATATAGGATACCATCCTGCTGGGTTACATAGGCAAGTCCGTGAGGTAAATCGAGTTCCACATCATTTGGATGATTGAATCCGTCCGCAATGGTATTTAATGTGTAGGGAGAGTATAGAGATACACGCTTGAGAGATCCGGTGTTATTCTCAACAAAATAGAGATGGTTATTAGATTGATCCAGAGCGCTTCCCATTGCTGCATTAAGACCGCCAGGAACAATATCCGTAGCTGGAACAGCATGAGCTAATTTTACACCTGTAAAACATGATATTCCCGCCATTATGACTAAAAAAAGAACGGGAAAAAAGGCCTGATATTTTTTCAGTATTGTAGTTCTCATAAAATATCCCTCCATATTAACTTTATTCAAATTATTATATTGAAAGTACCCTGTCACCTTCTGTTCATTTACGTTATATCGAGCATATTATTCGGGACTTTTTACCCCAAGTTTACCATGGGTAGTTGCAAATAAGTAATAAGATCAATATGATATCTTTACCAGACGATATTTATGGGCACTACAAATTTCAAGCATTGGATTTTTTCCTTT
>JASFHE010000627.1:0-4140 GCA_050123415.1 Desulfobacteraceae bacterium
CAACCAGCAATTTTACTTAATGCTGTTCAGTCACTCGCCTGCCTGTTTGGTTGTGAGTCATTGCCATCGGATTGTTAATTTCACCTGGATTTCGTTATTATAGGCCTCTGGCGGTGGTATTTTGACTTTGGTTTTATTATGGTTTGGCTAGCTAAAATTGGTTATGTGATATTAATGGCATTGATATTGCAATAATATGGTAGTGTTATAAAACAACAAACAGTGATTCCTGATGAGAACATTTAAAGAGAGGAGTGAACGATGGCTGAAACAGAATTAATAAACAATGAGAATATGGCATTATGGTATGACCAAACGGGAAAATTTGTACATCACAAGATAAAGAAAAGTCTGCCCAAGGGTGCATTTGAGGAACTGTTGTCCACTGGTGCTGATTACCTGGAAAAGTACGGTATGAAAAAATGGCTGTCAGATGAGACTAATTTTATAGCGCTTAACAAAGAAGACATTGAATGGGGTGATAAAGTATGGGCTCCCCGGGTTATTAAGTCTGGATTTAAATACTGGGCTGTTGTAATGCCGGAAAGCGCTGTTGGTAGTCTCCAGATAAAGAGGTTTGTTGATGAGTACCGTGAAAGAGGCGTAACTGTCGAATTATTTGATTCGGTTGATGCCGCGAAAACCTGGCTTGCTTCAAATTAAACTCTTCTATAATTCTATGATCCCGGAAGGTATGATGTATACATCTGTTGAGATGAGTAATATCCTTACACCTTCCGGGGGACATATGTTATAGAGAGATCAACGGAAGATTTCATATAGACAAGACATGCCCGGCCTCTAAAGTGATTATTGTATTGTCAATTTACTGCCTGGCTGTTTTACCGCCGTCCTGGCAGATGATCTGCCCGGTAATATAACCGGAAGCATTGGACGCTAAAAGTAGAACAAGTCCGGAAAGCTCTTCTGCTTCCGCCAGCCTGCCCATTGGAATCCATTCTGCACAATATTCATCAAGGAATTTATCCATTTCTTTATTCTGTTCTTCAGTATTTCCGGCTCTGCCGATCTCTGACCGGTGCATCCCCGGAGCTATGGCATTGATCCTGATATTATCCTTTGCATAATGCATTGCGGCTACCTGTGTCAGATTGTTTATTCCTGCCTTGGAAGCACCGTAGGAGGCTGTGCCGATCTCGGGAACTTCTGCTCTTATACTGGCAACAGAGGATATATTTATTATTGAGCCGCCTTTATTTTCAAGCATGTAAGGGATTGTGTATTTCATACATAAAAACGGCCCCCGCAGATTGACGTTGATATTAAAATCCCATTCACCGGTATCTATTTCATGTATTTTACCAAATCCCGCGGCAGTTCCTGCATTATTAACAAGAATGTCGATTTTGCCGAATTCCTTTATGGTATTTTCAACCATTTTTTTGATATCTTCCTCTGAGGTCATATCAGCCTTTACTGCCAAAGCCTTTCGGGCGTGTGCCTTAACCTGGCCAATTGTAACCTCGCATGCCTTCATATCGCGTCCTACGCAGGCTACATCTGCTCCGTATTCCGCCAAAACTGTTGCAATGGCCCTTCCGATACCACGGCTCGCACCTGTAACCAGTGCGACTTTGCCACTCAGGTCAAATAAACCTTTATCTGTCATTTTAAATCTCCTTATATTTTATATCTTATTAATTTGTTAACGAACGAAAATTTTAGGAGGTAAACTAGATGAATATTTGGGGAGTGTCAAGCAAACTTGATCACTGGTCTTCCGGATTTATACGCTGATATCGCCATACCTGGTAACCATTGAATGTGGCCTGCCATAAAATGTATGCAGTAGGCGCTATGGAAGCCAGCGGCTGCAGGTATGATTGAGCTATCCAGATGGCAAGAACAGTATTCTTGTGCCCCAGGGCCTGGCCGCCCGTTATCCTTTCACCGTACCTGTTTCCTATCACACGGCCTAGCCAGTATTGAAATACACAGGCAATTAATGAACCGGCGGCAATGGAAAGGACTTCCGGAAGTTTGTCTTCTCCATAGGTCAGGAAAAATTTGAATGACCGTGATATTACAACCGCAAAGGAGATAAACCATATATAAAAAGATATGATCTGCCTTTTACGGATAGCATTATAGGCTCTGGGGAAAAACCTGGACAACATAACCGCCCCGATCAACGGTGCGATAAGCATAAGAAAAAGCTGTTTGAGTATAAACAGGAATGATTGAAAATAGGGAAGGTCTGAACTGATACCCAGTAAAGGCAGCAATAGAGGCAACAATGATGCGGTCGTAAGGTTTCCGAGCAGTGTGTACAGGGTAAGTGTTGCAATGTTTCCGCCTATCATAGCTGCTACTACTGTTGCTGAGATAGCCGTTGGCACCACCACACAAATGAGCATAGCCTCGGCTGTGAGAGAACTGAAAGGGTTAATAATAAAGTATGTCAGGAGACCCAGGATAATCTGCGTTGATATCAGTATAAAATGCATCCTGTGAAATTTCACTTCACGCAGTGACAGGCTGCAATAGGTAACAAATATCATTGAAAACAGCAGCTCGGGTATTAAGAATGACAAATGATCAAGGATTCTGTAGCACAGAATTCCCATGATAATTGCGATAGGCGAGGCCCATTTTTTAAATAAATTCAGCATGGTTAATTCGTGGGTTTTCGGCCTTTTTTAACTTCGTGATAATAGTTAAGCGCCCAGCGATGAATGGGTTCGTTGTCAGGGACAAGTTCCATCACCTTATCGAGGTTTCTTAAAGCAAGTTCCTTGTTTTCAAAACCTTCCCATACTATCTGGGCCTTGAGAAGCCGCGCTTCGGGGAAATTGGGATATTTTTCAAGTACCTCATTTATTATGAGAGTAGCCTCTCTGAATTGCTTTCTTCCTTTACTGAACTTGGCCCTTGCCAGATCTGCTGAAAGTTGTTCGCTGAGATCTGTCTTTTTGGAGGTCCAGGCTAAAAGTGCGTTTGTGAGGCCTGAGCCTAATTTTTCAATAATAAAAGCATAAAAAATGGACAATGGTATTGCACATATTATAGAGATTATAAGATGTTTTTTCAAAAATATGCGTCCTTGAGTCACTGTATAAATTACGCCCAAAGATCCAGCAATCATTAAGAAACAAAATATAACCCGTTTTATAAATCCCCAGTTTATCTCTTTTTTTGACCTGATTCTAACCATTGCCTTAATTAATAACTCACGAAACATGTTTTGCGGAAACTGCCTCTAAAGGGCAGGCTTCGATACAATCCCAGCACCCCATACACATATCCTGGAATACCATTGGTTCTTCAAAAACACCGTCTATCTGTTTTATCACCTTGTGCTTGCATGCCTGAGCCGCTAGACAGATACCCTTGTCAGGGTTGCACGCTTTTGGACTGCAAATTCCATAATCGACTGTTGCAAATGATTTTTTAGGTTGCATGGATAAATAAGGGTTAAGGTTTTAATATGTATTTAAATTATTCTTACCCAAAATCAATATTGATGCATTGTTCAATGATGTTTAGCATGAGTCGGAACTCGTCATTCCCGCGAAGAGGCTGTGTCACAATATGATTTCATGGTTTTCGTAGGGTGGTGTTTTATACACCACCTTGTAGAGGCAAGGCATGCCTTGCCTCTACATAAAATCCGGTCGGGAGTAAATCCCAATGTTGTTGAGTTAAGGAAATCGCAGCAACCATTTTACACCGTCTCACCACCTACGTCATTCCCCGGCTTTTGACCGGGGAATCCAGTTGTTTTTATTCTCACCTACATAATAAGCAAGTCTTATAATACCCTGATAATACAAAACATTACTTGTTATCCAGCTTTATTTTTGGTATATTTCTATTCATGAACTATCTGAAAAATAAAAATAAATTATTAAAATTTTATTTCAAAAAGGAGACGATTATGGCACAGAACATGCCTTGAAAATTCATGCCAAAACCATCATTTATTTCAAAAAATTCTTAACATTATTCCAAAAGAAATTCCCCATTCCTTTAAAGATAAAAATACAGACTTTTCACGTAATAGAAAACTTCCTTTTCCCAAGCTTATCACTTTTATCCTATCCATTGTTGGCAGTGGTAAAAGCCAGGGTGTTCATACTAAAGCTGGACTCTTTTTCAAAGCCGCAAAAAGATCCAATT
>JASFHE010000628.1:0-4134 GCA_050123415.1 Desulfobacteraceae bacterium
GAAATTATCTGGTAGTCCCAACGGGAATCGAACCCGTGTCTCCGGCGTGAGAGGCCGATATCCTAGACCGCTAGACGATGGGACCATATGAAAAAATCTGATAGCATTCCCCCTTACCTCCCTGAAACACGTACTCAGATTTTTTTATTATATCTATCCGGGTAAAAACATTAAAGCCTTCCCCGAACGGCATAACTAACTTTAAAGGCTGATAAAGTCAAGAGCATTTTTTTACGGTGCGTAAATAGGTAAAAAGATTGAAAGGCCGGATGGATTGGCAACGTAGTAAGTAGGATTATAAGAATGGAATCCGGCCTTTCTTAGGTTATTAACCTTGGATAATAAATTTAAAAAACCGTGATCACTATGTCAATACTGACATATTAAATGTATGTAAAAGATTTGTAAAAATTTTGTAAAGGTGGATTTAAAAAGCAAAAGGCCAGGAGTAGCAGATTCCTGCATTTCTTATCTTGGTCATATGAATGCCTGATATTCTTTAAGGGTATGTAATTAAACACATAGTCACAAAATTTTATCAAGAAGTCTTGACAGGCGTTTAAATTGGTCAGGTAAAGCGCAAACCAAATCATTGAGTGCTTCATATTGTGAATTTACAAACTCCTTATCAAGTTCCTCTTCCAAAATATACATATTTTTTCTTATTCGACGTGCTAGTTTATGTCGACGTTTCCGTAGCTTCTTGAGAAATTCTCTACGCTCTGCGACGGTTGAAGGGTCATTTCCAGTTGGATCATTCCATTTTTCATAGGCAATAATAAATCGTTCAAAATCTTCATATATTGACCTTCTAAAAAACGAACCATCTGGTAATTCTGATACTTTGTTAGCTCCAAGTTCAAGTGAAGATCTAACTTTCCTGCATTTTTCAGGGCTTAGGCCATTCTCCTCATTAGAGACTAAATCATCCAAAAAAGCTGTTAATGCATTTTTACGCCAAGTATTTAGATCATAAGAACGGTTCCCTTTTGCCCAAGTTGAAGCATTGTTTTATTTTTCATAGAAACCTCCCTAATGATTTTTTGGAATGCTATTATACTATCCAGCAAATACAAATTAAACTATATGTCAAAAATGAAGTGGTGCATAGAAGGTGAAGACTATATAAAGACTCTTCGAGAACCTAACTAACCGAGAACAGAAAGAAAATTTGGCTGGGGGACAAGGATTCGAACCTTGGATAACGGGGCCAGAACCCGTCGTATTGCCACTATACTATCCCCCAGCAAGGAAGATAGAAATTTAGCAATTTCTGCCAGAATGTCAAGGGAAAAAACCTGAGACAGATGCTTGATACTGGAGGCTTGATACCGGACGATGGTAAAAATCATATTATCGAACTAATCAACTATCCTCTATTACGTGTTTTACAACTTCTTCAGCGACTTTTCCCGGCTTTTACCCTTCTTTAAAGATATGTTTCCACGAAATTCTCTAAAGGCGTAGCTTATAGCGAAGACAACTCATTTCTAATTTCACTTTCCTCATTTCTCTGGCCGACATAGCTTACGGGCGACGCCGGCCGTCTACTGATTTCTGCCCTCTCGCTTTTCCTTCTCCACCCTCTCCTTCAGCCATTTAAACCACTCTTCCAGCCCTTCCCCTGTCTTGCATGAAACAGGAAAGACTGTAAGGTCAGGATTAATTTTTAAGGATTCTTCTTTGATTTTTTCCATACTGCAGTCAACATATGGCAGAAGATCGATCTTGTTTATTAACAGCACCTTTGACTCATGAAACATGAGAGGGTATTTACCCGGCTTATCATCCCCTTCTGTTACACTTAAGATCATTACCTTAAAATCTTCACCCACCTGAAATTCAGCCGGGCAGACCAGATTACCAACGTTTTCCACAACAAGAAGGTCAAGCCCTGCAAAATCAAACTCCTTGAATGTATCCCTGATCATATTACCATCCAGATGACAGGCACCGTCAGTATTGATCTGCACTGCAGGGATACCTTTTGCTGCGATTCGCTCAGCATCATGAGTGGACTGGATGTCTCCTTCTATAACACCGATACTGATATCATCCTTAAGCGCTTCAATGCTCTTCTCTAAAAGAGTGGTTTTACCCGCTCCCGGACTGCTCATAAGATTGATAACAAACATATTGTTTTCTTTAAAAAGCTCTTTATTCTGCTGGGCAATCCGGTCATTTGCTTCGAGTATGTCTCTAACGACAGAAATTTTCATAATGGTGGTCCTTTCTTAAAAGATGTCTCTCACAGAGCTCGCAAAAAGCACAGAGAAAGATAAAAAATCATTTCTGGATATAATTAAAACATTATATAGCAATAAAACACTGGATTCCCCTTCTCATGAAAGTCGGGGAATGACATAATGTACTTTTCATCTATAAAAAATATAAAGCATATAATCAACTGTCTTTAAAAACAAAATGTTTTTCTCTGCGTGCTCTAGTGAACGAAGTGAACGGGCGAGAGATAAAACTACTCAACTTCCAGTTCAACTATATTCATTTCTCTACCAGATATTATATCTATATCTATTGAATCACACTCAGGACATGAAAAATCATATTCTATGATCTTAAACTTTTCTTCACATTTCCTGCAACAGCCAATCAATGGTGCAATTTCAATTTTCAATACAGCACCCTTTAAATCGCTTTTTGCAGTAAATATTTCAAAACATGTACTCAGAGCCTCCGGTACAATACCGGACATTTCACCGATCTTCACCCTGATGGATATAAGCCGGGAAGCATTATTTTTTACCATCTCCTCTTCAACAATGGCTACCAGATTCTGTACTATTGACATTTCATGCATAGGGGAAGCCTTCGTAATATATTAGGGATTTACCAATATGTGAATCATTTAAAGCCTCTTGGTTTGTAAGCCGGCTCAAGGCACAGGGCGCAAGAAAAAACGATTTTACCCTGAGCCTTGTGCCTTGAGCCCTGCGCCTCGTTTTTATCAGCATATCCTGGGCAATTGTTCACCCGTCAGCATATCGACTATTCGCTCTCCGCCTATTGCTGTTTTCATAAAAACCATACCGGGGTTTTCCGCTGTCACTTCTCCAATTACAGAAGCATCATTACCGAATTCATCTTCTCTGATTATTGAAAGTACAGTATCAGAGATATCTTCGGGGAGAAAGGCAAGCAGTTTGCCTTCATTAGCCATGTAAAGAGGATCAAATCCCAGTAATTCACATATTCCTTTTGTTGAATTCCTTACAGGTATCTTTTCTTCATAAATTGTTATTCCCACCTGTGATGAAGCAACAATCTCATTTAGTGTTGTTCCGACCCCGCCCCTGGTCGGATCTCTGAACACATGAACTTTATTAGTGGTTTCAATAATTTTTTTCACCATATTGTTGAGCGGCGCAGAATCACTTTTTACAGGTGAATCAAATGACATATTTTCACGTTTTGTAAGGATTGTCACACCATGATCAGCTATATAACCGCTCAATATTATTTTATCTCCGGGAGCGGCATTTGATCCTGACACATTTATACCGTCGGGTATAATACCTATCCCGGAGGTATTGATAAACAGCTTATCAACTCCGCCTTTCGGTACAACCTTTGTGTCCCCTGTAACAATCTGCACCCCTGCCCTTTCAGCAGCCTTTTTCATGCTCGCAAGGATTCTCTCCAGGTCAGTCAGAGGGAAACCCTCTTCCATAATTATTCCTGAACTTAAAAACCGAGGCAGTGCACCGCACATGGCGACATCGTTAACTGTGCCGTTTACTGCAAGTTCCCCTATATCACCCCCCGGAAAAAAGAGAGGATCAACTGTGTATGAGTCCGTTGAAAAAGCTATCCGTGTACCTTTTATATCAAGGACTGCGCCATCGTCCAGCCTGGACAGGACGGGATTATTAAAGAATGGAAGCAGGGTGCCAGCGATAAGGCTGTGAGACATCTTGCCGCCGCTTCCGTGGTCGAGGGTGATGGTATTTGTTGACATAGAAACTCCATGTTACAGGTGGGGGATAAACCCCAATGTTGTTGACTTAAGCCTTATAGTTCGTCATTCCCGCGCAGGCAGACATTTTTTAGCAGGATTTAATTTAACATTTGTGATGAAAGAGGTCATTGTAAATATTCAATAACGCATGCATTAAG
>JASFHE010000629.1:0-4131 GCA_050123415.1 Desulfobacteraceae bacterium
TAGATGCTACAACATTTTTTAACATGCCCAGCAGCTTACCCCCGTCTATTCCCGGAATGGAGACGTTCAACGTGTTCGGGAGTCTTTCCTCCGGGTGCCCGTTCAATACAAGGTCATCGATGCCATCAAATAGCATCTTTTGGAGAGTATTCCTTAAATTTTCGACTTCTCTAATATCTTTTGTAAATCTTTCTTTTGCCACCCTGCATGCTGCTCCCAGCCCTGTTGCCAGAATCACATTTTCTGTCCCTGCCCGTTTCCCCATTTCCTGTCCTGCGCCGTGGATAAGGGGGGTAAGCTCTCTTCCTTTTTTGATATAGAGGGCGCCTATACCTTTGGGCCCATATAGTTTGTGTCCGGCGATGCTCATAAAATCCACACCAAGATCCTCTACATCAACCTCTATCTTACCCACGGCCTGGGCAGCGTCGGTGTGAAAGGGAATAGAATATTCTTTTGCAATTTCTGAAATTTCTTTTATGGGCTGGATAGTTCCTGTCTCATTGTTTGCCAGCATAATGGAAATAAGTACAGTTTTCCGGTTAATCGAATTCTTTACATCATCAGGATTTACCCTGCCAAAGGAATCAACAGAAAGGAAGGTAACATCCGCTCCAAGCTCCATTAAATACATGGCAGGATTAATGATTGCGGGGTGCTCAATACTGCCTGTTATTATATGTTTCCCTTTCATGCTGTTTAGCCCGGTAATGCCTTTAAGAACCATATTGTTTGATTCACTTCCCCCTGAAGTAAAGATCAACTCACTTGTCTTGCAATTTATAAGATCGGCAACCTCCTGCCTGGCCTTTTCAACACCTTCTTTGCCCCTTATACCAAGTTCATTCCCGCTTGAAGGATTCCCGAATTCATTTTTCATGTAAAGATCCATCACACTGACAGCTTCAGAATCAATCGGTGTTGTTGCGTTGTGATCCAGATAAACCAACTTAATATCGGGGAGACTCATAATGGCAACTCCTTATCATGTATTAAATTAAACGATTATTCCGGTTTAACACCGGCTCTGTAGTTATTTTTAGCGAAAAACATAACAGCCTAATAATAAAGGATAAAATGTTTTGTTCCTTGAGTCGGTTTCAACCGTCACTATATAATGAATAAATGATATTTCTTTCAGTAGCCAGATAAAACGTAATGAACTTATGATAACTTATTCTATTGAATTATCAAACTCGTAAACGACGGATATCTAAAATCAGTATAAACACAGGAGATAATATTATACCAAAGTATGTTTATTGTTTTGGAAGAACAAAGACAGAAGGAAGAGCGGATATGAAAAACCTCTTAGGAGAGGGAAAGGTGCGAATCTGGCTGAGATGAGCAGGCCTGGTATCCCGGTACCGGCAGGATTTACCATTACGAGACCGGATGCTGTAATGACTTTTTCAAAAATAAAGGCCAGTTTCCTCCGGGCTTGAAAACCCAGGTAATAAAAGCATTAAAAATAATTGAAACGGAGATTGGTGGGTTTAAGCCGTGATGACATCGGAAGTTTTGTTAATGAATATCTGGACAAAAAAATCTTCAAAGCAGACCCTTTCAGGACAATCGATCAGGACGGGATCGGTCAGCTTATTGAAACAGGTATATCAAAAAGGCGCTCAACAAATAAAGGTCTCAAGATCGGTATCTGCGGCGAACATGGAAGGGATCCAGCGTCTGTTGCATTCTGCAATAAAATCGGGATGGACTATGTAAGCTGTTCACCATTCAGGGTACATATCGCAAGGCTGGCGGCTGCACAGTCAGCCTTGAACAAAGATATGACTTGACACCCTGTTAAAAGCCATGTTAGTGAATAAATCCTTATTTCGATAATAAAATGGTAGTGTTATAGGATTTTTCAGCCGGCAGCCGGATATACAAGCCTGCCGGTGTTATTTATAGTATCCAGAAAAAATTAATGTTAGGTTTTCTATCATTGAAACATTAAAGGAGGAACAAAGTGAATATTATTGCATGCATAAAACAGGTCCCGGATACTGAAACGCAGATTAAGATTGCTTCGGACGGGAAATCCATTGCTGAAAGTGATATCAAATGGATTATGAACCCCTATGATGAGTTCGGGGTTGAAGAAGCATTGAAATTAAAGGAAAAATTTGGCGGTGAAGTGACTGTAGTGGGTCTCGGGCCCAAAAGAGTTACCGAATCAATCCGTACCGCCCTGGCAATGGGTGCTGACAAGGGCGTGCTCGTCACTGACGATGCACTGAATGGAAGTGATTCCATCGCAGTAGCAAAGGCCCTTGCTGCTGCCATTAAAGGCCTTGAGTATGATATTATTTTTACCGGCCAGAGGGGCGTTGATGATGACAGCGGTCTCGTTGGTGCAGCCCTGGCAGAGTATCTTGATATCCCTCAGGTATCTGTTATTACAAAGCTTGAAGTGTCAGATGACGGAAAAACAGTAAAGGCAAACAGGCCTGTTGAAGGTGAGACCCTTGTTATTGAGGCAAACACACCTGTCCTGTTAACAACTCAGAAGGGTCTTAACGAGCCCCGGTACGCATCCCTTCCGGGCATTATGAAAGCAAAGAAGAAGCCTCTCGAAGAGAAGAGCATTGCCGATCTTGGTCTTGATGCTTCGGAATTCGGCGCAGATGCCAGAAAGCTCAAGATTGTGGAACTCACACCTCCACCCGAAAGGGCTGCCGGCAAGATTATTGATGGCGATTCACCTGAGGCAAAAGCAGCCGAACTGGCAAAGCTTTTACATGAAGAGGCGAAGGTTATTTAGTCTAACTGCCCTGTGATACAATAAACAGGATTTAAAAAAAGAAGGAGATATAATATGGCTCAAGGAGTAATGATCATCGCTGAACAGAGAGATGGAGATATAAGAAAGATATCATACGAACTGGTAAGTGAAGGAAAAAGGCTTGCCGATGCCTCCGGTCAGGAGCTGACAGCGGTATTACTTGGTTCAAACATAAAAGACAAAGCAGCAGAGCTTGGTAAATACGGTGCGGCAAAGGTGCTGGTTGCCGATGATCCAGGACTTGAAAAATATACAACAGACGCATATACTGCCGTTATAGCAGAAATAGTCAAGGCCAATGATCCGGCTATTCTGTTGCTCGGCGCTTCAGCCCAGGGTAAAGATCTTGCCGGACGCCTTTCAGCCAAACTTGGTGTCGGTATGGCCCAGGACTGTACACAGTTTGCGGTTGACGGCGGCAAACTCGTGGCAACAAGGCCTATATATGCCGGTAAGGCATATGCGAAGGTAACATATGATGACAGTTACCCCAACATGGCAACTGCCAGGCCCAATGTCATGGCAATCAACGAACCAGGCGATTCATCCGCAGAGATAGCTGATGCGGCGTTCACACTTGACGACAGTGCGATAAAAACAAAGATTGCAGAAGTAGTAAAGGATGAGAGCGGAAAGATCGACCTTACAGAAGCGGACAAGATTGTTTCCGGCGGCCGCGGTGTAAAGGGTCCCGAGGGTTTTGAAGTTCTTGAAAAACTGGCAGATGCGATCGGCGCATCGGTTGGTGCGTCACGTTCAGCTGTTGACGCAGGCTGGAGAAGCCACGTTGATCAGGTAGGACAGACAGGTAAGGTTGTTTCACCCACCCTTTATATTGCCTGCGGTATTTCAGGCGCCATCCAGCATCTTGCAGGTATGTCAACCTCTAAATACGTAGTTGCCATTAATAAAGACGCGGAAGCTCCCATATTCCAGAAAGCCGATTATGGTATAGTCGACGATCTGTTTAATGTGGTTCCGGCACTGGCAGAAGAAGTAAAAAAAGTAATGTAATTATTCGTAATTGCTCCAACAATAAAAAAGCCGGGAATTGAATAAATTCCCGGCTTTTTCCCCTTTTACTCCAGATTTTGTACTAGCGTGGTTACTGCAATCTGGTTTTAAAAACCCCGGCAGGGTAATGCCGGGGTAGCACCGGATGTGCCGTTGCTTAAATTTTATTTAATCTTCCTCCTAGAAGGAAGGCCTCATGAATACAACGAGCACCCCAGATCATGTAATTATTAATTGCAACAGGCATGCCTAACAGATGCAATAAAAATTGGCTTAATTTAACATAATTTTTAATATATCATAGGAACATATGTAGAAATTAAGCCACA
>JASFHE010000630.1:0-4129 GCA_050123415.1 Desulfobacteraceae bacterium
CATGGAATTATAAAAACGCTATCCCGCCCGTTGAATAGAATCATCCGCGCCTGGATTGAAAAAATATAGGATGCGTGAGATTTTTATCGGATTTTTAGCGCTACTCAGGCTTGCCGAAAGGACACAATTTATAAGAATTACAATATTGACAGTCTCGCAAAAAGTCCGATCTTAGCAATTTTGCATGGGATAACCTATTGAAATTATTAATAGTGAATTCTTGTTTTTCGACTTTTTGCGAGTGCATCAATATTAACTTTATTTTTTATAAGTAACTAACTTGTTTAATTGAGACCGGGGAAAGGGTATAAGGTAATAAATCATTGACCCTGTTGAGAGTAGCAATATAAGAATGGCTTTTAATAATATATTTAATAAATTTTTTTTCATGTTCCCTTACCAAATTCTGTTGTCGTTTAAACTGCTTCCACGTGAGAGTATAAAAACCGGGCGACATATAAATTACTTCTTAATTTGACACTAAAAACCATTTAATTAAATACAATATCCATTATTTTAGTTTGTAAAACATGCTAATCAATTAAATTTGATAATTTAATTATATCTACGAAAATATACGGCCGGATAATTTGTGTCAATCAGGGAATTCCTGATTTTTTCATTTTTTGTTTTTACTTCGTCTTATTTTATATATTTACTTATTATGCTTTTTTTATATTTTAATTAACTGCTTTTCAAATATTCTTTATTAAACGGAAAGGGGGACATCGTGCAGAATGTGAAATAAAACATAAATGCACACTCTGCACAAACGTTAGGTAGTGCCCATCCAGAAAGAGGCAATTTATGGATGGAGCTTTCAGCGGTCAGCTAATTCTTTATTTTAAAAGCCTTTTGCTGAAAGCTGAACGCTGAGGGTCGTTAGTAAATGCAATAAACCTAACAGCCTTCAGCCTTAACCGCTTCAGCCTATTTTAAATTTCCGGCAGCTTGTCATTTCAACTCCCGCTACTAAACATTGGGATAAACTCCGGTAGAAATTTTGTATTTATTTTTGTGTTAAATAAGTGGGAAGCAGATATACTCATTACAAACATTATGCCAGAAACATGAAATTAAGGACCTGCTACAGATAGAAACAGCGAAGATTCAAGAATAGTAAAGATCTTCATTACGTTGATATTTATGAAGGGGGATTGATATGAATTGATTTTTATTTTTTAAAAAAAGAAAATGCACAATATTATGTGCACGATGCACATTATTTGATGCAAGCATTAATTCGTATACTGTGCTGCAATAGATAAAAGTGACGGGCAGTAAAGGATTATTCCACAGATTTAAAAGTTATATATATCCTCGGCAAAATCAGGATCATCAATCAGTTTCTTGGCAAAGTTTATATACTTGTTTACTATTGCCCTCACAGCAAGCTGCAATGCATATGCTTTTACGGGTTTTTCAAGCAGGTATGTTATATTTGCCGCCACACACATATTTACCACATCGTCACTTGCGTTGCCTGACATCATTATCGCGTCCTCATAGGCCATGGGATATCTTTCGGCAATGCTGTCAAGGAAAATAAAACCGGTCGAGTTATTTAAGAACACATCAACTACAAAGATTGCAACACTGGATTTCTGACTTTTACAGTATACAATAGCCTCTTCAACATCAGTAAAGGCAATCACTTCACCCCAGGTGTAAAACCGTTTAATAATATCAAAAACAACCTGACAAACCTCTTTATTATCATCAACGATAATAACATTTAAACCGTCCGACATGGCCCTTACCTCCTTTCTGTAGGGAAGTGCTGTTTTTATATTATTGCAAAGATCACACCAGAAATCAAAGGTAGTTTTATAAAATCAATATATTTTTTTTACAATAAAAATTGTTATTCCATACTTTCACAAACAAGTTCGGCAAATCCTGAACATGACACCTCTTCCGCTCCTTCCATCAGCCTGGCAAGATCATAGGTTACTTTTTTTGACGCGAATGTCTTTTCAAGACCGGTTTCTATCTTTCTCGCGGCCTCGGACCAGCCAATGTAATCAAGCAGCATTGATCCGCTCAGGATCAGAGAGCCCGGATTTACCTTGTCCAGACCAGCATATTTAGGCGCTGTCCCGTGGGTTGCTTCAAATATCGCATAACCGTTTTCATAATTAATATTGGCGCCGGGTGCCATCCCTATCCCGCCTACCTGTGCGGCAAGCGCATCGGATATATAATCTCCGTTCAGGTTCATGGTGGCAATCACATCAAATTCATCAGGTCGGGTAAGGGCCTGCTGGAAGAAGATATCAGCAATCGTATCCTTGATCAGTATCCTGCTGTCGGAGATATTTTCATCATAATCCTCCCATGCAACCGTGTCATCCGGGTAATCCCCTTTTGCCAGTTCGTACCCCCACTTTCTAAAGGCACCCTCGGTGTATTTCTGGATGTTCCCTTTATGGACAAGTGTCACACTTGAACGGTTATATCTTTTTGCATACTCAATTGCAGCCTTTATCAACCGCAGACTCCCTGTTTTACTTATGGGTTTTATTGCAACACCCGAGTCAGAGCGTATTTCCCAGCCGAATTCGGAATTCAGGTAATCAATCAGTCTTTTTACTTCACTGTTTCCTGATTCCAGTTCCAGGCCGGCATATACATCTTCGGTATTTTCTCTGAAAATTACCATATCTACCCTGTGAGGTTCCTTTACGGGACTTGGAACTCCGGGGAAATACCTTACAGGCCGGACACAGGCAAAAAGATCCAGAACCTGCCTCAGTGTTACATTAAGGCTTCTGATGCCTCCGCCCACAGGGGTTGTCAAAGGTCCCTTTATGCCCACAAGGTATTTTCTGAAGGCCTTGAGCGTTTCTTCCGGGAGCCACTCCTCGGTATTATTAAAGGCCTTTTCACCTGCCAATATTTCTTTCCATTCTATTTTTCGCCTGTTGCCCCAGCAGATTTCCACAGACCTGTCTATCACTTTCACGGCGGCCTTCCATATGTCTGCGCCAATGCCGTCACCCTCTATATATGGAATAATGGGATTTTCAGGGACAACAACCTTCCCTTCGGAAAAGGATATTATATTACGTTCCAAAAAAGTACTCCCCTTTGTTTATTTTTTACTGCTGAATATCAAATATCATTTTTCACCGCCGGTCAACAAATTAATATTATATCACTACAGGACTGAATGCGCTTATAAAAAACCGGCCTTTATACTTTACCAGAAAGGCTTTTCTTTTAATTTAAATAGTTGACTCAAAACAACTTTTTTTTTATACTTTTCAGACAGATAACCGATTATATTGAATTACCTGTTAGCTTTGCCCTCCAAAATCGACCTGACGTACGATTTTCTTGCCCGGACAAAGCTAAAACTATTTATACATCATAAAGGAGAAAGATATGTTAGAACTCAAGAAAGGCGCTGATATCCTATCTGCAATAGGAGGAGTAAGCAGCCTGAGCGAAGCCGAAGATGTCTTCGAGAAATATTGTGACACAGACACTATTTCAAAATTGTCTAAAATCACAAATGAAGATGCCCGTCTGAAAATTGCAAACGCCATTTCAATGATGAAACCGGATGCAGTTTTCGTAAACACCGGAAGTGGCGCGGATATTCAAAAGATCAGAGAAATGAGTCTCGAAAAGGGTGAAGAAAAACCCCTTGCCATGAAAGACCATACAATACATTTTGATCTTTCTGAAGAACAGGGAAGGATCGTGGACAGGACATTCTATATAGTCAATGATGACGAAAGTACCAGCACCCTTGCCAAAAAGGTTCCCAGAAATGATGCAATGGAGCATGTAAAAACACACATGAAAGATATCGGCAAAGGAATGACCCTGCTTATAGGTTTCTTCAGCAGAGGTCCTGTAGGAGCCCCCGCCGCACTTCCTGCAATCGAGATGACAACGTCAACCTATGTTATGCATTCCGGTAATATTCTTTACAGGAATGTCTATGACAAATTTGATGAAGAGGTAAAGAGAAAAGGCTACATGCTTACAAATGTCCACAGTGAAGGACCAAACAGGCCCGAAGACCTGCCCAATGCCAGGGTATATATGGACAGAAGCTGGCTTACAACATACTCGGTTTTCTGCACCTATGCCGGCAATACCCTTCTTCTTAAAAAGG
>JASFHE010000631.1:0-4127 GCA_050123415.1 Desulfobacteraceae bacterium
ATTGATACTTTCTCTTATTCACTGGAATGCCGCAAACAGAACATTGATTGTTTCCTGGATGATAGCCCAGATTCTTATCATAGTTCTAAGGACGGCTCTTAAATGGCAATACAAGAAGCGCAATCGTAAAAACCCTGTTTCCTGTTACAGGGTCTTCCTTGTAGGAACGTTTATCTCCGGGGCCATATGGGGGCTGGCCGGAGTTTTTCTTCATCCCGAAAACTCATTTTTTCTACAGATGCTGACCATTTTCACCATAGGCGGTATGGTTGCAGGTGCCTCAGCCGTATATGCTCCATCAATTGCAGCGTTTTTTGCCTTCAGCCTTCCCGCGATGGGTCCTGTGACTGCTCATTCTTTTTTTCACAATGGAAATTATCATTTATACATGGGAATAATGCTTTTACTGTTTCTGATAATAATGAGTTTTACCTGCAATCGAAACAGAAAAGTATTTGAATCATCATTAATACTAAAAAATGAAAACACTGACCTTATAGCTTACCTGTCAAAGGCAAAAGCCGAGACAGAACAAATGAACCAGAAACTCATAGCCGAGAATAAGCAGCGTAAAAAAGTCGAAGAGGAACTGGAAAAACATAAAAAAAACCTGGAATCAGATATAGAAAAAAGAACTGTTGAGCTCGTGAACAGTAACAAAGAGCTGAAGCTTGAGATTATGGAAAGGCAAAAAGCGGAATCAGCCTTTAAAGCCTCTGAAGAACGCTACAGGATACTGATTGAGAATGCCATAGTTGGAGTCCTTCTTATACAGGATGGAAAGATAATATTTACCAATTCCGTATGCTCAAAAATGTGCGGCTATGAGCAGGAAGAAATAATTGATAAAAACTTTATACATTTTATTCACCCGGATGATCATGAGCTGGCAATAAACAATCACAGGAAAAGACTTACAGGTGAAAAGGTAGAAGACAGCTACCCTATCAGGATCATTAATAAGCAGGGTGAAACGCGCTGGTTTCAGATAAATGCAGTATGCATGATATATGATGAGAAGCAGACAATTCTTACATTTTTAAATGATATTACACAGCAGCGGCATCTGGAAGTTCAGGTTATGCAGTCCGAAAAAATGGCTTCCATTGGTCAGCTTGCTGCCGGTGTCGCCCATGAAATAAACAATCCGGTTGGATTTGTCAGCTGCAACTTTAATACACTCGAAGGATACCAGAAGCAACTGTCTGAACTGGTTACAAAATATAAAGAGCTTGCAACCTTCATTGAGACACACCCTGAATCCAGTGAAGAAGTTTTATCAAGAATAAAAGAGATAGAACAACTGGAGAATAAAATAGACATTGATTATGTCCTGAATGATTTCCCGTTGGTGATAAAGGAAAGCGAGGATGGCGTCAACAGGGTAAAAAAAATAGTATCAGACCTGAAAAATTATGCTCATCCCGGAAATGAAAAAAAACAACTTACTGATATTAATAGAAATATTGAATCCACATTAAATATGGTCTGGAATGAATTAAAATATCATGTTGAAGTGGTAAAGGAACTGAATGAGATCCCTGCTATTGAATGTTATCCTCAGCTCTTAAATCAGGTCTTTATGAATCTGATTGTAAATGCTTCACAGGCTATTGAGGACAAGGGCACTATCAGGATAAAAACAAACAGATACAATAACCATATCAAGATAAGTATAAGTGATACGGGCATTGGTATTCCCAAAGATAATTTGACCAAAATATTTGATCCGTTTTTCACGACAAAAGATGTGGGCAAAGGAACCGGTCTGGGACTGCATGTCTGTTATAATATAGTAAACAAACATCACGGGACGATCAATGTGGATTCCGAGGCGGGAAAAGGAACCACCTTTACTATTAATTTACCTGTTTCTGCATCAAATTAAGATAGTCAGCATAAAAAATCCTGTATAAAAAGAATAGATTTGTTTTTACTTTCATTTTTGTATAAAAAGGACATATGAGAACAAGATATGTACAAATATTATACATAAATGTTGCAATAACCTGTATTTTTATACTGCTTATTATGCCAGGGGTCGCCATATCAAAAGATCATGGATTTTATCCCGGCGAAAAATTAACCTTTAAAGTCAGATGGTCTGTTGTTACGGCAGCTATAGTTACACTTGAAATACTACCTTATGAAAGTATTAATGGTGAACAAGCCTTTCATTTTTTATACACAGCAAAAACCAGCAAGTTCGTTGATGCATTCTACAAGGTTCGTGACAGGATAGAATCCTATACAAATATCAATCTGACACACTCACTGCTTTATAAAAAAAGACATGAGGGTAAATCCATAAAAGATATTACTGTGGAATTCGACTGGAAAAAGAATGAAGCTCGATACATAAATAAGGGAGAAGTAACAGACTCGGTCCAAATCAATAAAAACACCTTTGATCCGCTTTCAGTATTCTATGCCTTCAGGGTTGGACAACCTGACTCTAACAACGAAATAAAAGTAAATGTAGCGGACGGGAAAAAGCTGATAAAAGGAACAGGAAAGATACTTAAAAAGCAAAAAATAAAAATATCAGGAAAATCATATAATACCCTTCTTGTTGAACCTGAAATGGAGGGAGTGAGTGGAGTTTTTAAAAAATCCAAAAAATCAAGGCTTCAGATATGGGTTACAGATGATAAAAGGAGAATTCCTGTAAAAATAAAAAGCAAGGTTACTGTAGGAAGTTTTATAGCAAATCTTGTATCATATACACCGGGAAATGATGAAAATTTCGTTTCTTCCGAACCGGTAAAATGAACTGGTTATATTATTCAGAATCATTCCACAGATCATAACCGGGTTTGACATAACCATATGGCAATACCCTCCCCCTTACTGAAATACCTGCCCTGTGAACAGAATCAGGATCACCGGACACCAGTGGGTGCCACCATTCAAGATCGAGTCCTTTGGAAATCCGGCTGTAGGCGCACGATTTAGGAAGCCATTTAAAATTCGTAATATTTTTCGGAGTTATTTTTAGACAGTCAGGTTCAACTGAAAATCTTTCTTCATATATAATACAGGTACAGTCATTTATATTGAGAAACCTGCATGCTATCGGGGTTACCTCTATTTTTCCAGTCTGAGTATCCTCTGTTTTTTCGAGACAACATTTGCCACAGTTATCGCATAAAAGATCCCACTCAACATCACTCATCTGACTTAGAGATTTTGTCTTCCAAAACTTATCGGTTTCTTTTTTCATTTTTTATCTGAATATTGTAGGACACCAGCCGGGCTAAAGATGGATACTGCCATAAAACCGGGGAATACGGGATATTGACGGATAAAAAGGTCAGGTAAGTCCTGCCTGAGTACAGTATTTTATTTTTTTGTTTTGGTTTTAACTTCTTTTGTCTCTTTTTTAGGTTTTGGCTTTTGCTTCTTTTTAAGGCAGACCTTGTCTTTTCTTACAATAGCGCAAAGTTTGGGATGTTCATAGTCTTTACAATTTGAGTGATTATATAACGGGCATTCGGGGTATTTTTGAGACATTTTATAATTCCTTACCTTTCCACATTAGTTCTCTACTTCTCCATTCACCTTTTCTCTCAGGACCCCTGAACATTTAAAAACAACTACTCTTCGGGCTTCCAGAGTCAAATCTTCACCGGTGGCAGGATTTCTCCCCCGCCTGTCCTTCTTTTCTTTAACACAGAATTTCCCGAATCCGGATATAAGCACATCTTCCTTATTCTCCAATGTTTTCTTTATCTTCTGTAAAAGGGTTTCGATAATGGAAGCCGATTTACTTTTTGGGATATCAAGGTTGTTGTATAAAGAATTCACCAGATGATCTTTTGTCAGGGTCATTGATCAACACTCCTGTGAGAATGAGTTTATGTTTACCAAGGAGACGATATTCCGTTTTTGTCGCTAGAAAATATAGTCAAATCCCTGATTTGTCAAGGAATAGATTCTTAAACCGTCAATTATAGAACTTATTATAGACTCACCGGGAAAACTATATCCTGAAAACAGGATCCCAAGAACCGCGATTAAAGATTAAAAAAAGGAAGTAAGGATTGAAAAACCTCGTTGGATCAGATAGATATGTGTAACGCCCAAGAAACACAAATCAAACCAACGAGGTTAAAAGAGATGATACG
>JASFHE010000632.1:0-4121 GCA_050123415.1 Desulfobacteraceae bacterium
AATAAATATTTCCTTATTTCAGAAAGTACTCCCTCATCATTACTCAGCACATCATTATTCCAGAACCTTAAAACATGAAATCCTTCCTTTTTCAACCAGCTATCTCTTTCAATATCTTTTTCTCGATTGATTGCATGTTGACCGCCATCGAGTTCAATAATAAGACTTTTTTCAAAGCACACAAAATCAACTATATAACCGCCCAACTGTTGTTGCCTTCTGAATTTGAACCCGTCCAGTTGTCTTGCTCTTATGTCGTACCATAATTTTCTTTCGGCATCAGTTGAATTTCGGCGAAGGACTCTAGCTGTTCTTGTGAGGTTTTTCATTTGTGAGTGGTTTTCTCTGCTCATTTCTTTTTCACCCTCTCCCTGCCTCTCCCATCAAGGGAGAGGAGTTTAAAGGGATGGCGCATTGCCTCTATGATTTAAATATAGGCACTCTCCCTATGCACATAAACTCCCCGCCCCTGGTGGGAGGTGTTGGGGGAGGGGGATAGTTTTTTATTTGATACATACTCTATCTTTAGTCACCCCCACCCAACCTCCCCCATCGAAGGTGGAGGAGAATCAAAGCAGAAACCTCTGGCTTTTAGGGAACTTCTCAATCACCGGGATCATCCACAACAACAGGTCGTATATTTTAGTGAGTGCGTTTATGTCTTTAACAGGTCTTTCCATAATTTTGAGTGAAAAAGGGTAAAAGTGTAAAAGTAAAAAGTTTAAGTCCTGGCGCAACGAAACCCTATAATGACGCTCCTGCCGCCCGGATCGCCGTTGAAGCGAATCGCACACCGGCAGCCCTCTGCATCATCGTCCCAGGAACCCCCGCGCACGACATAAGTATCTTTGTCATCATCATAAAAACTCGAAGTCCATTCCCATACATTCCCAGCCATATCATAACAGCCATAAAAACTTCTCCCTTCAGGATATTGGTCCACTCGGGATGTCATCTCTCTTTGGCTTTCTCTAGAGTTACACTGGTTTTTATCAAATTTGTCACCCCACGGATATACATAACCATTGTTTCCACGTGCTGCTTTTTCCCACTCTAATTCTGTGGGGAGACGTTTACCTGCCCATTTTGCATAGGCATCCGCCCCATGCCACGAGACATATATTACCGGATAATCATCATAACCTTTCTGGACTATGTATTTTCCGCTTTTATTACTTACTCTGCATTTCTCTTTTCCATATTTTCCATCCAAATTGATCCATTTATTAAGCAATTCTTTATCCGGATTCATCTTATTTAAAAACTCACAATACTGGTTGTTTGTTACAGCGAATACATCCATGTAATAATCATCGAGATGAAGAGAACGTTGAGGTTTTTCATTACTTCTAGCCAGTTTATCATCCTCTCTGCTGCCATAAAGGAAAGTACATGCCGGGATAAGGGCCAATTTTGAATTATCCGTTGGATTTAAAATGATATTTCCCTCGTCAAGCACAGGTTCTTTGCGCTTAATTGTTACGGTTGCAGCATGTGTAACTACTGAGATAACTTTTTTCTGCTCGAGCATTTTTACTGCTCCGTCACCACCAAACTTTTTAACGAGCCGGATAATATTGTCTTTTGTTTGCTGCGATAGGCCCTCTTTTTCCAGTGCACTCCAAAATGGTTTAAGCGGTTTTAATATAGAATCATTTAATGCATCCGAAATCAGACTGATATCTGATTTGAAATGACCGGTATTAATTATTTTCTTCAGAAATTTTTCAATAACCGACGGATTATTAAGGGCAAGGCACAGCAGGATTACCTCTCTCCACCATTTATTGTTGTAGTTTTCCACAAGCATGGATATTTTATCTTTATTTCTTATCTCTTCAGCAGCAAGGTATTCCTGAAAACTGTGATGGGCAAAGCCGTATTCCGTTTCACTGTAACCCATAAATATACCGCTCCGGTCCCTGATATTCTGCATCAGTTTTTCAGGGTCCACATCAGTTCTTACCATTTCATTCAGGGGTTCCTGAATTACTTCGAGTATTTCCTCCATGGGTGCCGAACGCCTTTCTTCCTCTTCATGCAGCCATAACGCTACAGGCTGAAGGATCTGTCTGGCTTCCCCCGCATTAAGCAAGGTCTCAAGCCCTTTTGCCCTGTCCCATTTTTCAAGAAGAACATTTGTGCACTCATCGTAAAGCTCTACTCTTCTGTTTGGTAGAGTCCCCCGGTCCCTGTGTACAAGTGCTATTATCTGAAGGAGTAAAGGGTTAACAGCCAGAGCTTTAAGATGCTCAGACTCTATTATCTTTTCAGCCAGCTTGACAGCTTCATCCCTTCCTTTTTCACGCCAGATTTTCTCTTCCCCAGGATGAAGCCCCGCTTCCACTGCCTCAAACCATCTTATTAAAAAAGTCTTCACCTCATCAGGAGTAAAATCCTGTATTGAGAGTTCCATTACTGCCCCTTCGAGCCTGCTCTTCTCCAGATAACCTCCGAACCTTGAGGTGACTATAAAGGGGGTTTCCATGTATTCCCGTCTTATATTATCTATCCATTTACATGTTTTAATACGTGTCTTTTCGTCAGCCACTTCGTCAAGGCCGTCAAAAAGTACAATCCCCATTCCTTTTTCAAGGATATCTTTAAAGTCATTTTCGGAAATATTAAACATTTTTAATCTGCAGGCATTTTCAATAAAGCTGAAGAGTGTTTGATTATCAGGATCGTTGAGGTCTCTTAAAGGGGCAAGAAATGGAACCATACCGGAACTCAACCCGATTTTTTCTTCTGCCTTTTTTTGAGTCAGCATAATGAGTATATATTTTAACAGTGTGGTTTTTCCGGAGCCGGGATCACCAAGAATAACCATATCCTTAATTTTATTTTTTCTGGCGGTTTTAAATGCGGCTTTTATATCCAGGGATGAAAGCTGCTGTTCGTTTGCCTTTTGTTTTATATGGTTCCTGCTTTTAATCGTACCGTCAAAATCATAGGGATTAATGTGCGCTCGCATGTTTACATAGACCTGTTCAATTTCAACAGGAAACCTTAGAGTTGTTTCAAACCCCTTTGAAAGAAGATGCCTGTGATCTTCAAATGTGCATTTAATATATATTTCAATCAGTGCATTCTTTTCTTTAGTATCTCTAGTGTCATCAGTATTTCTATTTTGTGTAGAAATTTGCTTTTCTTTCTCAAATAAAGGAATTGTCCTCTTTCCATCATCTCCTTTCCCACTATCAAGTATCCACTTTCTTTTATCTCTTACGTACCGCCTTAAATCCAGTCGGATGAATTTCTCATCAAAATTAAGGGTTATGTAATGATATCTTTCAGGCCATCCTTTTTTATTTAAATAAGCACCACCGGCCTGAAATGTGTGGAGTTTGCCATCCAGATCATAAAGCAGACAACCTTCCGCATCATGAAGATGACCGCACAGAATAACTTTCTCATTAAGATATTTTCTTGATCGGCTTTTATCCTCCGGCCATAGCCAGTTAATTGGATGATGAAATGCACAGATAACCAGATCATTTTTACCTTTTAATTCTTTCATCGCATTAACTATTTGATATTCCCCTATTGAGATTTCTCTTTCATCCGGGGACTTCCTGCACATCCAGGCTGAATTGAGACCAACAATCCCAATTTGTTTTCCGCATACTGCTTTACAGGAAGTGACAAAGGGTATGAGGTTTTTGTGTAATGGTTTAATATGCGGATATGTTGATTTAATAAAATCAAAATAATCTGTCATTCCTTTAAGAAGATCTGCCCGGTATTCTATGTTTTCAAGTTCATCGTTGAGATCCTTCATACTATTGTATGTCAGGTTGTCACTTTTTCGATACTTTTCCCTATTTACATCATGGTTCCCCGGAACTATGAATAACCTTTCTTCAGGAAGCTTCATTGCCTCGAGAAGATCAGCAAAAAAGATTTTAGCTTCATCATACTCTTCCTTTATTCCCTTAAAGGCAATATCGCCTGTAACAATAACAAGTTCGGGTTTTATTCCATCTTTCCTGTCTTTCTTAACTCTATCAATTAATGGATCAAGAACAAGCGAACGATCAAAGTTTGAATCAGTACTGATATGAAGGTCTGACAGGTGAAGAATCTGTAACTGCTGAGTCATCAGGAATGTCCTCCCTGGA
>JASFHE010000633.1:0-4117 GCA_050123415.1 Desulfobacteraceae bacterium
ATCCGGGACAATAAAGGGCTTTCCAGTTGTTATAACCCTGCCTGCCACACTTCCTTCAATGGCAATCTGGCTTGCCCTTTCTTTTTCTTCCGAAGGAAAAGAGCCGTATGAAAGCATCTGTTTTGTATCAGGGTCATATATTCGAACGGATGCAAGGACTGCGTCAAGTGATTCAACCAGCCTCATTGCTATCAGTTCAAGGATTTCCCTTTCAGAATGATCCGGATCAATTGTAATTATTGAGTCCACAAGGTTGGTCAGTTTTGTTACAAAATCCGGAAGGAGATTTTGAGCGATCCATTCGGTCAGTTTGGTCCAAAAAAAACCATCCATCGGGGCGTTTGCCGCCCACTCCTGTTTTTTAATCAGTTCAATGTGGTTTTCAGAGATGCCGAACATACCAGTGCCGCCCCGACCAGTCCCCGGAGCACCCTCAGGTCTTTATCTGCCGTCAGATGAACACCTTTCCGGTGCCCGGAGATTACCTCATATGGTTTATTATGATTCCAAATCAATAATACCCTTATAGATAGTTTCGAAAAGTTCCTTGATATCTTCTTTATCAATGCAGGAAAATGCTATTCGTAAATCGGTATTACCGATGGAGATTGTGCCGACACCGTATTTATCGAGGATATGAACTCTGAGCGCCTCAGCATCAACGGTCTTCAGTTTCAAACACATGAAATAGCCTGAGTTAAAAGGATAAACATCCCACACTTTATCATATTTTGTATCTGAAAGCACCCTTTTTACCTCGAGTGCCCTTTCCTTCATAATGGTGTATTTATCATCGCTTTCAGGCCCAAAATCGTCTGATTTCAGTGATTTTGCGATTATTGTCTGGCTCAGATGCGAAACATTTGAAATATTTCCCCTTACGTCCCCTGCGGTCTTTCTTTCGAGTGCGTCATAAAAAAGATCCGTATCACCGTCAATTACAGCCCCGTAGGTAATAAAACCTATCCTGAGACCCCATACATAAATCTCTTTTGTGGCTCCATCCAGTTTAATGGCAAGCAGCCCGGGGTGCCTGTTTATTATATGAGAGAAGAGGGATTCCTTCATGACATTTTCATCATAAAAAAGACCGAAGTAGGCATCATCTGTAACCGCCACTACATTTGTACCCTTCTCTGCAATACCGGTAAGTATGTCGGCTATTTTTATCCCTTCTTCCGTCGTGATGCTGTAACCTGTCGGATTATTGGGAAAATTTAATATAGTAACAAGTTTTCCGGCCGTTGCCGCCTGCTCCTCCAGGCATTTCCTGAGCGCCTCGGTATTAAATCCGCCTTCATTGTTGAATGTCGGATATTTTACTATTTTAGCGCCTCTCCGCACTTCAAATATCATGCTGTAATTGCCCCACATCTTGTCAGGAAGAATCAGTATGTCATCCGGGTCCACCCACATATCCCCGATAACAGACAGTCCGTGTGTAATCGCATTTGTAACAACCGGAAGGCTGATTTTATTATCTTTTATGGACGGATTCTTTTTGATTATTGAATCTTTCCATGCATTTCTAAGATCAGCCGTGCCGTATGAAGGTGCATAGGTAAGTGATTCATGGGGAGTGAAATTACCCATCTGATCCATAACAGAGGGAAGGAACATTGTTTCGCCCTTTTCCTTTGCCATACCTATGGTGGCGTTAAACTTGTGCGCCTTTGCCTTTGCCTCGGCGCTCTGTGTCAGTATCCCCTTTGGAAAAAACAGGGACTTCCCGATTTCCGAAAGCATATTATATACATTCGGGTTGGCTTTTTTGATAATTTCATTTAGCTCCAAAGCTAGCGGATTCATATTTTTATCTCCATAATTAAATTCTGTTCAGTCAAAATACATAAATGTATTGTTCAAAATTAGCTGTGTGACGCAAAAAATGTCAAGAAAAATCATTTGGTTATTCGGGTTTGAAATAACTTGACTTGGAAAGTGACATCTTTATATATTCACTCTTAATTTTCTTAAACGATACCTCCGGGTTAAAGGACTACATTTTATATATTTAATGGATAAGGTTCAAGTGATTGATATGATAAAAAATCCTGTATCCATTCTTTTTTAATAAATTTTATACCTAAGGAGCAGAATAATGGAATATGAAAATATCCTTTACAGTGCAGAGGGGAATGTCGGAGTAATAAAATTTAACAGGCCCAAGGCTCTTAATGCAATCAATACTGATGTACTGGCAGAGGTAAACGCTGCACTTGATGAAATACTGGAAAACAAGGAGATCAAGGTCCTTGTATTTACTGGTGAGGGCGACAGGGCATTTGTGGCAGGCGCTGACATAAAACACATGCTGAACCTGACACCGCTTCAGGCAAGGGAATTCAGCCGGACCGGACAGGATCTTTTTTTCCGCATCGAGCAGCTCCCAATGCCGGTAATTGCATGTGTAAACGGTTTTGCCCTTGGCGGGGGCTGTGAAATAGCAATGGCATGTGATTTTATATATGCATCGGAAAAGGCAAAATTCGGACAGCCCGAGATTACTCTTGGCGTAATCCCGGGTTTTGGCGGTACACAGAGGCTTGCCAGGCTTGTTGGCAATAACATGGCAAAGGAACTCTGCATGACAGGCGGGATGATAAAGGCTGATGAGGCGAAAAGCATCGGCCTGGTAAATAAAGTATTTCCGGATGATATGCTCTGGGAAGAGACAATGAAAACCGCATCACTGATTGCTGCAAAGGGAAGGGTTTCCCTGAAGGGCATTAAAGACTGTATCGACAGGGGTGCTGATATGGATCTGGCCAACGGATGCAGGATGGAAGCCGATGCCTTTGGGCTGATATTCTCAAGCCCTGACCAGAAAGAAGGGATGACCGCTTTTGTGGAGAAAAGAACCCCTGAATTCAAGGGAGAGCTTTATTAACACTCCATCAAATAAATAAAAATAGCCCCTTCCAGGGGCTATTTTTATTTAATGGATGAATTATTTTATGACCGATACCGCAAAAAAAGTGCTTTCGGGAGATATCCGTACTGCAGCCCGGCTTATAAGCGACATTGATAACGGCGTGCCGGGTGTGCGTGAGGTTCTTAAAGAGCTCTACCCACATACCGGAAAAGCCTATGTGATAGGCATAACCGGAGCTCCCGGTGTCGGTAAAAGCACACTTGTTGACAGGCTGATAGAAACCTTGAGGAAAAGAGATAAAAAGGTTGGTGTAATAGCAATTGATCCGACCAGCCCCTTCAGCGGAGGCGCAATACTGGGTGACAGGATCAGGATGCAGCGCCACAGCAGCGATCACGATGTATTCATCAGGTCACTTGCCACAAGGGGGCATTTCGGCGGCTTAACCTTGTCAACAAGGGGCGCAATCGATGTTATGGACGCCATGGGCAAGGATTACATCATTGTTGAGACTGTTGGTGTTGGTCAGGATGAAGTCGATATAGTGAAAAAGGCCCATACAACCGCTATTGTTGTTATCCCGGGGATGGGTGATGACATCCAGGCTATAAAGGCAGGCATACTTGAGGTTGGAGATCTCTTTATCATCAATAAATCCGACAGGGACGGAGTTGATAAAACCCTCAATGACCTGATGACAATGATAGAGATGGGGATGGATAAGGCCGAAGAAAATCAATGGCATCCACCCGTGTTGAAGACGATCGCATCGGAAAACAGCGGAATAGATAAAGTTATAGACGGGATAGAAAAACACAGAAAATATATAACACAAAAAAGGGGAGATATTAACCTCAGGAAAACCGAAGCAGGAGCAAAAGAAGAACTTATGGAAATGATAAAGAGCCGTATCATGGAAGAGGTCTTTAACAGGTTTGAAAAAGACGGCGATTTTGAAAGAGCAGTGAAATCCGTGATGAGTGGAGAAATGGACCCCTATACTGTTTCTGATGAAATAATCTTAAATAAAATGAAACTGCAATGACGAAAAGTAAGCAGGATAATGCATGATTTTTTTGACCCATACAGGGAAATCATACCTGATTTTGATGCTTTTATAGAGACCCTCAACCATGTACCGCCTGTACACTTCAGGGTCAATCGATTAAAGGTCGAGCCGGACAGGCTTGTTAGTATTCTCGAAGAGAGAGGGCTTTCTCTCACGCCAATGGGGGATGAGGG
>JASFHE010000634.1:0-4090 GCA_050123415.1 Desulfobacteraceae bacterium
ACTGCTTCATCAGCTGGAGGTTATCGACGAGGACCTGGAAAAAAATCTGACAGAAGGAAAGGCTGTGGACCTGCCGAAAATAGCCGATGCCCTTTTCGATATGCGGCAAAAGCTCATCGAAGGAGTGGAAGCACAAAAGACCCTGGGTATTGCCTATGCTAATGAAGAAGAAGTTTTTTCAAAGGCTACAGAAATAACGGATAAAGTTTTTCTTCGTCTGATAAAGGAAGAATATAAAAACGGAGAAATCAGCGTTCCTCGCCTGGCGCAGATTTTGTGCAGATTAATCCCCGAGGCCGAAGAACTCAAACGTCTCCTGCCAAAGATAAAAGCAGTCCTTCTTGGGGAGGGCATGTCTCAGGCTGATTTCATGAGCCTGATCCAGGAACTCGGCAGGGAGCTTGAAAGTGACGGTCTTGTAAATATTTTATCAGAGAGTGCTGAAGAGATCGGTGTTGATGGAAAAGATATCATTAAGCAGGTAAAGGAGAATCCGATACAGTCTGCTGAAATGATCTATCTGGCTTCAGAAATTCGAAAAAGCGGTGGTGATGAAAAGACCCTGACGGATCTTATTGTGAACTACGTGGAGCAAATTGGCTCTAAATATTCGCAGGATATCAAAGAGAAAAAAAGAGAGGGCAGTGAAAAGCATATCCAGCAGGACCTGACGGAAGTAAAATCCAATCTGGTTCAACATCTGGGCAGTCTGAATATAAAAGATGATCTTCTGGGCCGATTGGAAGAAAGAGTAAACCAGAGGATGGATGACATCTTTAACCAATTGCGGTCAGAGTGGATAAAGTCCCATTCGGCCTCACAGGAACAGGTATCTCTCAGTAACCTGACAGTGCTGGAAACACTTGAACGAGGCATCAGTGAAGATGAAGAACTTGGGCAAATTTTGAAGATCATCCGGGAGAAGGTATCATCCGGAGAAATAGATGAAAACGACTTTAATCAGATATACCCTGAAATTGTCAAGCAGGAACAATTAAGACGATCCGCAAATGAAAAAAAAGGGACGCCCGTTGGAATCATGAGGGAAAAGATGTTGATGACATATGTGGATAAAGAGATTTCGAGAGCAAAACGATTTAAGACTTCTCTTTCTATCCTTGGCTTTACCCTTGTTAAAGCAAAAGCAAAAAATGTTTCTCAGGCAAAACAAATCAAAACACAGGATGTAATGGATACCCTGTTAACCAAATTTGTGGAGATCTTCAGGACCCCGGATATAATAGGTGAAGTACGAAAAAATAATTTTATTGTGCTGCTGCCCATGACTGACAGGGGACGGGCGAATTTAGCACTGCGCAGAACAATGAAGATATTACATCTAAGCCCCCTTGATGTAGGTGGTGTTGACATTGAGATTAAGGTCGCTGGTGTTGTAGCTGATATCGATTTGATGGATATTACTAATGCCGGATCACTGGTAGACCATCTTACATCTCAACTCAAGGATATGGCTACAAGGATAGCCAATCTTCATGCATATTCATAATAACATTGTTGGAAATTAAGAATTATGTGTCGAAAAAATCTACAGTTTGCTAATCTGTTAATATCACACCTATATTTGGATAAATCATTGTATATTATAAATTAAAAATACAAATCCGTGTTGTAATATCCTGCAAAATAAAAATGCGTTGCCCGGCAATGCATATGGGTTTTTATTTCCTCTTGATTAAAAAATACCAGTTATAACAATAGCATATACGTTATTTTGAAATTAGTGAAATACATGGCACATCAATTGCTCTTCTATTTGTCAGATGACATCAATACAAACCTTAAAAGAGGAGCAGAAAATGGCTGATAGGGATAATGAGAAACAGAGAAGTCATGTCGGTTATGGATCATCCTATAGAAAGGCAAATTCAAAAAGCATGGTCAGGGGTGAGGAAATTCCTGCAGTAATTGGCAATCAGGTCTGGATGATCAAACCCGATAAGGAGGCAAAGGCTGCGAATCCCTGTGTATGGATGCAGGCCGGTGTCGTAGAGTTTAAGAGCTGTAACAACTACTATGACTGTACTTCATGTAAATATGATCTGGGAATGAAGATGAAGGTGGCCAAAGGCCGGCAGATGAGCTGGCAGAACGCCATGAGAAAGAGATCCGGGCTTGAAAGAGTTTGCAGACACAGCCTTACAAACAGAATAGCCAAAAGGGCCTGTGCCTATGATTACCAATGCTCCACATGTGATTTCGATCAGTTTTTTGAGGATGTATGGTCTTCAAAAACCGGAAAAAGTCCATTGAACAGACATAATATTAAAGGATTTGATGTCCCTGAAAATCACTATTTCCACGACGGGCATACCTGGGCCAGGATAGAAAGCGGAGGGTATTTAAGGATAGGCATTGATGATTTTGCCCTTAAGGTCCTGGGAGAGGCAGATTATTTTGACCTTCCTCTTATGGGTAAAACTCTGGAATATGGAATACCGGGATGGGGTTTGAAACTGAAAGACAATCTGGCGGATATACTTTCTCCCGTGAGTGGGGTTATTACTGAAGTGAATAACAATGCAAGAGAAAATCCCGGGATATCAAACAGAGAACCCTATGGCGCAGGATGGCTTTTCATGGTGCGTGTTCCTGATATCAAGGAAAATGCAAACAGTCTCATGGCGGATTCTGAGAGCCTGAACTGGATGGGTAAAGAAGCAGGAAGGCTCGAGAAGATGGTGGAGGATGTCGCGGGTCCGCTGGCGGCTGACGGCGGCTATCTTGTAAATGATATTTTCGGGAATGTTCCGGAATTGGGGTGGGATAATCTGGTTCACAATTTTTTGGGAACAAAGTAGGATTGCATATAGGTATAAGGTATACGGTGTAAGGTTAGTTTGAACAACCTCGTACTGCAAACCGCAGACCTTATACCAGTAATCACATAGGGGGATTAAGTTATGCCCGAATATACAAATAAAGAACCAAACGTATCAAAGCCCCCCTCCTGTCTCTGGGAACAGGCCGGGATAGTAAGAAAAAAACAGTGCAGCCAAAACTACTTCTGTGCCGAATGTCATTTTGACCGGGTAATGAAACTCGTGGCAAAAGAGAACAGGGAGTTGAAACTCGCAGGAAAAAGGCCGGAGGGAAAACGTGGTAATATTATATACTGGCAGGAAAAGCTCAATTCCATGCCCTTATCAAAAAAACCATGTGTTCACCACATGAAAGGAAGAATAGAATTCCGGTCATGCACCAATGAATACAGGTGCGGAAACTGTGATTTTGATCAGTATTTCAATGACCAGTTTTCCGTGCACGCGGTAATAAATACGGTAAATGTTCTCAATGTTTCAGGGTTCAATGTGCCTCAGGGGTATTATTTCCACAGGGGGCATACATGGGTAAAGATGGAAGAAGACAGCTCGGTCCGTGTCGGGCTGGATGATTTTGCACTCAGGCTTTTAGGGCCTCTTGATAACATAGAGGCGCCGCTTATGGGAAAGAAAGTCACCCGGGATGAAGCCTCTATTTATATAAAAAGAGGAGAGCACAATGCAGCCATGCTCAGTCCTGTCAGTGGAGTTGTTATGGCTATAAACCCGGAGTTAAGAGAAAAAGGGAGCCTGGCTAACAGCTCTCCATACTCTGACGGCTGGGTCATGAAGGTGCAGCCTGATAATATAAGGGATGATTTAAAAAATCTCATGATCAACCGGGAAACGGATGAGTTTATTACAGAGCAGGTTGATTTGCTTTATAATCTTGTTGAGGAGGTATCAGGACCGCTTGCAACAGATGGCGGGGCTTTTACCAGTGATATTTTTGGCAGTCTGCCTCAATTGGGATGGAAGAGATTGACTGCTACTTTTCTCGGCAATGAATTAGCATCTGATTAAAATAATTTTTCAATTAGTTAGTTAGAAAATTATCCAGAGTCTGACACCTCTATCGAGATCGTAATACAAATAATTTTATATTACTAAAAGATATTTTATCCTCTCACCTTTCTTACGATATTGATTCATCTTTTTAAACCACTACCTATGGTAGTGGTACGATAAAAAGGTTTAACCGTGAAAGTAATTAGATAAAATATACCTCCCTGAAGGGTACCCCCTAAATT
>JASFHE010000635.1:0-4079 GCA_050123415.1 Desulfobacteraceae bacterium
CGGATTCAAGGGGGGATGGTAAAGCCGGTATGTTTTCGTGTGACATCGATCAACCTCCATTTTTTTCGATCGATGCTACTTCTTCTCATAAAATTAGGGCAAGCACGCTTGCCGGAAGGACACGTACTTTGAGTGGGTACAGAATGTTCAGGAACTTTTATGGACAGAGGACCAGGTTTCAAAGCGCCTTGAAGAGATTATTAAAAAGGCCTTTAAGGAAGTAGTGGAAATCGCAGAAGAAAAAAGCGTGCATATGCGGACTGCTGCCTATCTTCTGGGGATGGAGAGAGTTGCAAGGGCTATGAACCTAAGAGGAGTTTATCCTTAGTATCTTTGATAAACAATCCCCATAGCAAAATTATCCTCAAGCACAACATTCATGGCATCCTTCAGGTTGGTGGGGTCATGGCCTTCAGGCAGGGGATGCACACGTTCTTTAAGGTTTTTCCATGTCTTGAACTGCTTGTCGAAGGTTACGCATGATGTATAGACATGATAAATGGAAAAACCTTCATGCCGGATACCTTCTTTAAGGGCGGCTGTTATTGACTCAGGGTCTCCGGCAAAGAGTCTGGCAACAAAAGATGCCCCGTATGAAAGTGCCATTAATGTTCCGTTCAAAGGTGCTCCTTCACTGCCATAGGGTGATGCCTTTGTTTTGGTTCCCGGCGGGGTGCTGGGAGAAGGCTGGCCCTTGGTAAGGCCGTAGATAGCGTTATCAAACAAAACGTAATTTATATTAATATCCTTTCTGGATGCATGCGGCAGGTGCGCGCCTCCTATTCCAAGCCCGTCGCCGTCACCTCCTACAGCAAATACTGTCAGGTCAGGATTGGCAAGTTTTATACCGGTTGCAACAGGGAGTGATCTTCCGTGTGCAGCGTGAAGTCCATAGGTATTACTGAAAAAAGGATATCTTCCCGCGCAGCCTATTCCCGAGACAGTCATGACCATATGATGCGGTATCCCGAGCTCCTGAATAGCATTGTTAATTCCCTGATGAATACCAAAGTATCCGCAGCCGGGACACCATGTAGGCAGGTTCTGAGACCGCACGGAAAACTTTTTTGATTCTTTTATCCTTTGAACTTTTTCAGCAGTGGCTTTGCCTGATGTTTTCATGGGTGCTCCTCTTGTGAGTAAATTCTTCGATAGCCTCCAAAATATCAACAGCCGTCATAGGTATCCCGGTAACCCGGTTAAATCTTTTTACTTCCTTCCTGTGCAGATACCCGATAAGGTTGGTAAGCTGTCCTTCGAAATTAAGTTCAGGGATGAGAATCTCATTACACTTATCCATAAACTCTTTTATCTTGTCCGCATGATACGGGAAGATGCTTCCTATTTTAAGTATCCCTGCCTTTGCCCCCTTTTCCCTGGCAAGGGCAACGGCCTCGAGTGCTGCTCCTGATGTTGAACCCCAGGTTATAATACCGATGTCATATTTATCTTCAGGATCATATTCTACAGGTTCGGGAAGATCTTTCAGTGCATTGTTGATTTTCCTGTGCCTTTTCTCTGACATCATCATATGGTTGTCCGCAGTGTAATCAGGTAATCCCTTTTCAGTATGCTCAAGGCCTGTGGCCGCGAATATGTATCCTTCCATCCCGGGTAGTGCTCTTGGGGATATCCCTGTATCTGTGTTTTCAAATCTCTGATAACTCCCCTTTTTTGATTCATCGGGCAGGATGTTTCCGTCTTTAACATCCTCTTCGGCAGCCTTTGGCGTATCAATATTCTCCACACGGTTATGAAGAAAAAAGTCAGTAAGCAGTATTACCGGGGTCTGGTACTTTTCTGCCAGTTGAAAGCTTTTAAGTGTGAAATGATAGCATTCGTTCACACTTGATGGAGCCAGAACTATCCTTACCGAATCTCCCGGACCGCCGAAGACGGCGGCCTGCAGGTCGGACTGCTCTGTCTTGGTTGGTAGACCGGTTGCCGGTCCCCCTCTCTGTGCATTAACTATAACTGCGGGTATCTCTGCCACGGTTGCGTGTGCTATCAGTTCGGTCATAAGTGCAAAACCCGGCCCCGATGTTGCGGTCATTGCCCTTTTACCTGCGAAAAAACTGCCAAGTACAGCTCCTATGGAAGATATCTCATCTTCCATCTGCATGAGCCTTCCTCCCCTTTCGGGCAAATATTTCGCCAGGTATTCCATAACAGGCGTTGCAGGTGTTATGGGGTAACCGAAATACAGGGAAAGACCGGCATCAAGTGCGCCCATCGAGATTGCAACGTTTCCTGAAAGAAGCTGTTTTTCTGATGGGGTGCTATTGGTGCCAAGCTGAATAATTCTTTTCTTCTTTAACTCATTTGCCTTTGAGGAGAATTCCATTCCTGCATCAAAACATTTCAGGTTTGATCCAAGTACCTTTTCACCTTTGACCTGAAATTTTTTTCTTATTGCATCGTAAAATGGTTCGGCAGGGATGCCGAACAGTGCCGCAAAACCGCCAAGAGCAGCAAGGTTTCTTCCCCGTCTTGAACCTGATGACTGTGATGCAAGATCACCAAAAGGTATTCCGAAAATATTCATTTCCGGTTCCAGAAGAGGGAGAAGGGCTTTGTCTTCAGTAATATAGGTCGCCGGCCTGTTGTCAAAGAGGACAACGGCATCGTCTGTAAGAAAAGGCACCCTTGATTGAGACTGTTCATCATCAAGTGAAATCAGGACATTTGTTTTATGGCTCAGGGCGGTCATCTCCCTGTTCCCGATACGGGTACGGGTGACGCACCTGCCAAAGCCTCTTATTTCGGCAGGATATGAATCAAGGGCCATCAATGAAAAACCTGCTGCCGAAAGGGCTTCATTCAGTAAAACACCAGCGGCTATGGTGCCGTCTCCGGACATCCCGCATATTTCTATTGTAAGATCAACTGTAGACATATTAAAACTCCATCCACCATGAACTGTTCACGCAGAATCCATTAACATTAAATATATTTTCCGGTTCAGCCTTTAAATGTTCACCAACAAGATTTAGTGCTGCTGTTTTTCCAAGGGCTTTTGCATTATCGTGCCCTATTGAAATCCAGTAGTCATTAATTTCAGGGTGATAGACCTGTGCACAGTCACCTGTAGCATAGACACCTTGAAAGCCGGTATTGAGATACTCATCTACGAGTATTCCCCTGTCAATTTTAAGGCCGCTTCTTGCCAGGAAACTCACATCAGGAACAAGACCGAAAAAAGCACCTACTATATCAGCGCATACGGTTTCATGATCCGTATGGACCTCAATGCCTCCATTGGCAAGGCTGTTCATGCTTTTAATTCGTGAATAATCCAGTACTGTAATACCTCTTTGGACAAGTCTTTCGGAGACTTCATCATGCAGGGTTTGATTAAATTGCATAGGCCAGAAGGAGTTTTCATTAATGGCAAAATATACTTTTTTCTTCATCTCCAGTAATTGTTTTGTAAAGGAGAGGGAGGTCAGGTCGCCTCCTATCATAAGGACACTTTCGGCCTTTTCCAGTTTCTTTAACCATATTTTTGCATCATCAACTGTTTTGAGTGTAAGCATAAGATCATTGAAAACCTGGAGGCCTTCGGGAATTCTGGGTTTTCCTCCCAGAGAGAGTATAAGTCCGTCATATTTAATAATTTCCCTGTGATCCAGGAAAATTTCATGACTTTTCAGGCTGAGACCAATAACCTCCTGGCCGCTTCTGAATTTGATTCCCAGCTCTTTGTATGAGCTTGGTGAAAAAACATGGAGGTCCTCCTCTGAAAATTTCCCTGAAATAAAGCGGGGTAAGAGATGAGGCCTGTAGCATCCGCCCGTTTCTCTGCTGATCAGGGTTACACGGGCATCCTCTGCATGTTCCCGAAGTGTAAGTGCTGCTTCGTTACCTGCCGGCCCGTTTCCTATGACCACAAAATGTTGATTCTTCATATTCAACCACCTTGTAATGTTTTTCAGTGATATCCGGTTAGGTTTTTGCACCATCAACCCGTACTGACTTCTTGCAATCAGATGATAAACCTTAAGGTGACGTTTCCACCAAGCAAAAAAACTTTCGATTTCCCATCTGAGCTTATATACTTCGGCAATCTGTTCAGCGGT
>JASFHE010000636.1:0-4072 GCA_050123415.1 Desulfobacteraceae bacterium
GATTTCGGATTGGGGGAATATTTCAAGATTACTTGCTGAGCGGCAAAGAAAACGCAATGTTCAGCTATCGAAATATTTTAATTATTAATGAGGCATTAAACAAGTTAGCGCTTATGGGGCGAGCCCCCTGCAAATCGAAACCCTGGTGTTTCGCATTGCGCCTTGAGCCCGGCACCCTGCGCCTGTTTTTTTTAAATCTTTTCCAGAGAAACCGAACATGCCTTATATTCAGCCGCCTGTGTCTTTTCAAGATTGAAGGTCAGGGCCTGCGCTGTAATGAGACAGGACTATTTTATTGTCAAATTCAACGGGAGTTTTTAATATTGATAAAAACATGATAAATAATACTGTATACAATAACCTGTTGAGCATCTAAATATGCACTTAAAGAATCGTTCACATAGAATCAGCCCGGGAGATAAATATGGCTAATATAATTAACAGCACTTACAGTGTCTGTCCTGAATGCCTGAAAAGAATACCTGCAGACATAATAAAACAGGGCAATGATTATTACATCGATAAAACCTGCCCTGATCATGGAAGTTTTTCAGCTGTAATCTGGCGGGGAGATATCATCCTCATGGAGGAGTGGGGAAATTACCAGGCCCCGGTAAATGAAGAAAATCCGCCCAACTGCCCTGAATCATGCGGGCTTTGTTCCGGGCATCTGCAGAAAACCTGCTGCGCACTGGTAGAGGTTACAGAGAGATGCAATTTAAACTGCCCCATATGCTTTGCTCAAAGCGGACAAGGTTCTGATGACCCTGCAGTTTCAGAGTTTTCCGAACAGTTTAAAAAGCTTGTAGAAAATGGTAATACCTTTATACATCTTTCAGGCGGTGAGCCTACTGTAAGGGATGACCTGCCGGATATAGTAGCCGCAGCCAGGGATGCAGGCTGTGAAAGCATACAGCTTAATTCAAACGGGATCAGGCTTGGTCAGGATAGAGGATTTACAAAAGCTCTTGCTGAAGCAGGTCTTTCATTTGTCTTTATGCAGTTTGACGGTACGGAAGACCCCATTTATGAGAAGCTCAGAGGAAGGGCGCTTTTTAGAGAGAAACAGGCGGCAATTGAAGCATGCTCCAATGAGCTGATAGGCGTAACCCTGGTTCCTACGCTTATTCCAGGCATTAACGATCATAACATCGGCGATATACTGGAATTCGGTTTTAAGAATTCTCCTGCAGTAAGAGGCGTTCATTTTCAACCTGTAAGTTATTTCGGGCGTTATCCTCATCCGCCGGAAGACAAGGACAGAATCACACTCCCGGAAGTTTTGTACCTTATGGAGAAGCAGACAGAGGGAAGAGTTAATATCCCGGATTTTTTGCCCTCAGCATGCGATCATCCGAGATGCGGATTTCATGGTGATTTTGTTGTCCTGCCTGAAGGGCTGATGAAGCTTACACTCAAGACCAACAGTAATGCATGCTGCAACCCTGACGGAACGGAACATCTCAGGAACAGGAAATTTGTTTCCAGAAGATGGAAACGCACTGCAGTTCACAGCATGGAGAAAGAAACCGGAAATAATGAGTTAAGCGACTTTGATGTTTTTCTCAGGCAGGTTGAAACCCACGGTTTTACTATTACAGCAATGGCCTTTCAGGACGCCTATACGCTTGATATTGAGCGGCTGCGAAGGTGCAGTCTGCATGTCTATAAAGACGGAAAGACAATTCCTTTTTGTTCGAGGTATCTAACAGAGTGCTGAATGTTCACAAAAAAATAACTTTACAGTTTAGGTATGAATAAAGAAAATCAATCAAAAGAAATCATCACTTCTGATGCAGAGAATCAATGTTGCACTGAAGAAACAGACTGCTCTGCCGGGATATACAAATCAGGATGCATGGTCTGCGGTGCGCCGCTGATCTATTACTGGAATAACAAAGAAAGCACATGTTTTTATTGCGGAGATGTTTTGAAGGCAAACGCAGGGTGCCCTGTCGGCCATTTTGTCTGTGACCGCTGCCACAGCGCGGATGCAATAGAGATCATTAAAAATGTCTGTATGAACATCCGACAGACTAATATGGTAGAACTTATGCAGACCATACGTTCTCACCCTTTGTTCGGGATACACGGTCCGGAACATCATTCAATGGTGCCTGCAGTTATTCTTGTTGCTCTTAAAAACAGCGGATACGATATTTCTGATGATGATATAAATATTGCCATTGAGCGGGGGAAAACTGTGTGTGGCGGATCATGCGCATTTTTAGGCGCATGCGGTGCTGCAATTGGTGTTGGAATTGCAGCATCTGTAGTTCTTAAAGCCGATCCCTATGAAGGCGCCAAAAGACAGGCTGTTCAGCAGGCCACACATAGGGTGCTTGCAGTAATAGCATCATATAAAGCACCGCGCTGCTGTCAGAGGGATTCATGGCTGGCATTGAGAGAGGCTTCAGCAATTATGAAGGAAATCACAGGGATGTCTCTGGAAGTAGATACGTTTGGATGTGAACAGTTTTCCGAAAACAAAAGCTGTATTTATGGTCAATGTCCGCTGTGGCCGTCACGTTAATTTCTGGAATCCAGGATTTTACGCTTTAGCGTTCCTGTCGTAAAATAATCAACATCCCCTTGTTCAACATTTAAAAGGAGTTTCTCTTCTTCAAACAAATAAGAAAACTCCATTTTTAATCTGCAGACCAGGACGTCCAGATCGGTCGCACTTCCGGCAGGACTGATTATTATGTGCAGGCAGTCGTGACCGTTCACTGTTTGAAGCTCGGCGGCATATGTAAAGACTGACGGTTCTTTGTACAGCGCTTCGTCGAGCTGCGTTATGGAAAGCGTATTCCCGTCCATAAGCCTGGCAGGTTCGGTGAGCCTTCCGGTGATGCGGTCCAGACGCCGAAGGAGTGTGCCGCATGGGCATCTTTCAGTAAGAAACCTTGCCCTGTCACCTGTCCTGTACCGGATAAGTGGCATGCCCTGCCTTGTCAGGGTTGAAAATACAACCTCACCATATTCACCGTCCCTGATGTGAAGACCGCTTTCAGGGTCTACAATCTCAAACAGAAGATCGGCCTCACGCAGATGATATCCCTCCCTGGCCTCACAGGCCACACCGCCGCCGAGACCGGTTTCCGTCATACCGTAATGCTCATAAACCGATACGCCCCAGGCGCTTTCGATTGCCCTGGTAGCAGAAACCGGGACGTAGTCAGCACTGAGCAAAACAGTTTTAAGTGATGAATTAAAGGTTATGTTTCCACTCATACGGGCAAGCGATGCGACCTGGGACGGTATACCTACGATGCTGGTAATTTTTTCATCCAGGATGGAATCCAGTGCGTGGGCATAGTCTTTTATCGGGCCATAGATTACGCTTTTGCACCCGAAACGGGCGAGGCCCTGTTTAAGCAGGTCTCCTATGCTGCCGGAAGTCACCCCCGGCATACATATCATGACAATGTCCTGTCCTCCCACCATTGTCGTCATGCCGTGATGAAAAAAGTCCATGGTGAGTTCCTGATCCTCTTTCGTAAAAAAAATACGTTTGGGAGTACCCATTGTACCTGAAGTTCCAAGTGTGACTATGCGGCCCACTTCCCGTGGAGATACACACAGAAAACTGTTCGGGTCTGATGCTATATCTTCCGGTGTCGTCAGAGGCAAACGGGCGATATCTTCCTTATCATGGATCTCGTCGGGATCAACTCGGGAAAGGTGCGTCTTATAAAAGCGGCTGTTTTTTTTTACATAGGCAAGGGTTTTACGAAAATTTTCAAACTGGTATTCCCGTAGTTCCTTCAGCTCGAGTTGTCCGGACATGCCGGTTTTATGTGCTATCCATTCTTCAAGTGGCGTTATTCTCATAAGCTGCGTATTATTCCTTTATTTTCCTTGCGATGATCAGGCGATAGCAGTGATCGGGCATTTTAATTCCCCCGGCAAGGCGGTTACAGAGGAACCGGCCGGCTTCGAATGCTCCCCCTAATTGCTCATACATCTCTGCAACATAGGTGATAAGAGCCGGCGTGTGATCCTCGCTGATATCTATGGTAAATCCGATGTCGGAGAGCCGGGATTCCAGACCTGTGAAACAGGGCAGGGT
>JASFHE010000637.1:0-4071 GCA_050123415.1 Desulfobacteraceae bacterium
CCCGTCTACACGGGCATGACGGCTTAGTAAATTCTTTTATTAATGCTTAAATATTTGCAGTTAATTTACTTTGGAAACTAATGTAAAATGATTTGAATTTAATGACAGCATCCCGGGTTTGACAATATTGACATGTATGTTCCAGGAAGGGTAATATAGTAAAAAGATAACGAATATCTTAACCATCCTACGAAAGGAGGACATGAACACGAACATGTTCATAGGCATGAGCATAGTCACCAGCACATACATTAGCACACCCACGGTGATATGACACACTCCCATGAACACAATCACACCCATAGCCACGACCATCTTCACCAGCATATGCATGAGCACGAACACGGCCAGGATGACCATGTACATGATCACACACATACCGGAGACCACGGGCAGCACAACCACCCCCATCCGGGCCATGATACAGAGATATATAATCACGGTCATTAGGTCTATCCTGGGGCGATGAAAAACAGGGGAATTGCAGGTACATTTCCCCTTTCATTTGACCGTCATTAGCTTTGCAGACGGTCAGTTCATCCTGGGAATAGAATTACAGAAGCCTGTAATTTTCTATTCACCGGTAGTAACCAACCTGAATGAAGCCTTGACTCTCATTCTTACTGAAATTAACCCGGGTGATACAGATGAACTGCTTTGCCCGTCAAAGCTTGCTTTTTCTATCATCCTTACATTATTCATAATGACATCATCTCCGGCCCATTCCTCTTCAATGCTGATGGGTTCTGCTATTTTACTTCCTATGCTTTCCGCCAGTATTGAAGCTTTATTCTTTGCTTCTTTAAGTGCTTTTACTCTTGTTTCGTTTTGAATATTTATTCTGTCGGTATGATCATAACCTACATTCTGAACACTTACATCTTCAATGGCTGCAAGCCCGAGCCATATCTTTTTATACTTATTAAAATCTGTCATAGAGAAGGTTATATAGGTGCGGGCAAAGTATCCTTCCTTTACCCTTGATCGACTTTGGTATGTCCAGTTTTCCCCGAATTCCATGCGTGTTGTCTGGAGATCTTCCTTGATGCCTTCACTGTTCAAAAGCCTTGTAACCCTTCCTACAATATCGATGTGTTTTTTTGTAACATCTTCAAGTGACTGATCCTTGTTCATTACCTGAACATTCCACAGCATTTTGTCCGGGACAACTTTTTTGACTGCTGTGCCGAATACAGACACATGGGGAAGGTTAATGTCATCAGCATGAACAGATGTAATTCCTGTCACAAGTAGAATAAGTGAAATTAAAAATATTTTTATATTCATTTTTTATACTCCTTTTTTAAAAATTAAAATTATTGTTCTTGCTTTATTTTTTTCCTGTCAGCTTTTTTAATCCTTTGACTACAAGTTTATATATTTTCCGGAATCATATTCCAGAAAGCATTGACCGCCGCTTTTCGGTTTTTTCTGTGCGGGCAGCAGTAACCCACCTCGTATCCTTTCAACTCCGGTGCAAGGGGCAATATTTTGATATCTTTCTTCAGGGAACTCTGGTCCAGCACCAGACCCGGCACCACTCCAACACCAAATCCCAGGCTGGCCATGGCGATAATAGCTTCGTTTCCCGATACTTCAGCGTATATTGGGGGAGAAATCTTTTTTTTGTCAAACCATTGCTCGATGCGTTTTCTGGACGGCCCGTGGGCAGGAAGAATAAACGGGGCCGTGTCCGCTGATTCGTATTTAAAATCTTTACCCGCGATGAACACGAGCGGTGTCATGGTTACAGTCTTGAAATCGATTCTCCGGGACAAACTGTCCGGTCGGGCCGCTATGGAAATATCGGCACTGCCGTCCATCACCTGCCTGACGGCTGCCTCGGCTTCGCCTGTCTGAATGTATATCTGAACACCCGGATATGCCTTTCTGTAATCGGACAGAAGCTGCTTTAAGATCATATAAGAAGCCGTTACCGAACAGTAGAGCCTGAGTTCCCCATACACTTCCCCCGGGGTGCGGGATTTCATATCCGTAAATTCCTGCCATGCCGCGACCATATTCTCCGCGTATTTCTGAAAAAGAACACCTGTCGGGGTGAGTGAAACAGAACGGTTATCGCGTTCAAAAAGCCTTTCACCTGTTTCCTGTTCCAGCCTCTGAATTGCCCTGGTCAATCCCGGTGCGCTGATATTGCAGGCCTGACTTGTCTTGCTGAAATGCAGGCTGCGGCACAGGTGCAAAAAAAGTTTTAATGTATCCAGATCCATGATTTGTATCTCATATTACAGAATATGCAACATTATATTAAAAATGTTTCAATTTACACAATAAAAATCTGCAATTATAATGTTAAAAAAATAAAGGAGGTTGCATATGCATATTCTTCATGACAAAGACGCTGACCTTAAACACCTTCAAGGTAAAACTGTGGCAGTTATAGGTTTTGGAAGTCAGGGCAGTGCCCAGGCACTGTGTCTGCGCGACAGCGGTGTGAATGTTATTGTCGGGGAAAGCAGGGAACTGGCAGGCAAATCCAATCCGAGCTGGGACCTGGCCCGGGAAAACGGGTTTGAGGTTTATGATATCGCGGAAGCCGCGACCAGGGCTCATATTATCCATATCCTGCTGCCTGACGAACATCACGCATCAGTGTACCGGGAAAAGATTGAACAGAGCATGACAGGAGGAAAAACACTGTGCTGTTCACATGGATTCAACATTGTATATGAACGGATAATTCCGCCCCCTGATGTTGATGTGATCATGGTTGCCCCCAAGAGTCCAGCCACGGAAGAGCGCAAGGCCTATCTCGCAGGATTTGGTGTTCCCGGTCTTATAGCGGTCAGACAGGATTACACGGGGACAGCCCGTCATTCGGCCCTGGCCCTGGCAAAGGCCATGGGATTTACCAGGGCGGGTGTACTGGAATGCACCTTTGAAGAGGAAACCTATGAGGACCTATTCGGGGAGCAGAACGTATTGTGCGGAGGTATGACGGATCTCATCAAATGCGGATTCGAGGTCCTTACCGAGGCAGGGTATCCGGAAGAAATGGCCTATTTTGAAGTGCTTCATGAGCTTAAACTGATTGTTGATTTAATATATGAAGGCGGGATCAGTAAAATGAACGCGGTCATTTCAAACACTGCAGAATGGGGCCAGTACGTGAATGGGCCGAAAATCATCGACAGCAGTGTGAAACAGCGGATGAAAGCATCGTTAAAGGCTATTGAAGACGGCAGTTTCGCACAACGATGGATAGAGGAAAGCAAAAAGGGCTGTCCAAATCTTTTAAAAGAAAGGCAGGCAATGGCTGATCACCCGATCGAAAAAACAGGGAAAAAGATAAGAAGCCTTTTCGAACGTGCACAATAAGAAAAAGACCGGGTATCTGCGATGCGGCTTACCCGGCCTGTATCAACAAGGACAATAATGAAAATGAGAAAATATAATTTTCAATATAATGAATTCAGGCAGGCTGGTGCTGATCATTCCGTTGCAGAGCGTGCAAAGGCTTATGACTCAAAAATGGAGATGTTTCGGGATATTAAAAAAGAAACATCAATACTCAAGGAGCTTCTTGATATCCAGCCAAACCATAGAGTGCTGGACATTGGTGCGGGTAATCCTTCTTGCTGCACCGCTGAATGCCGGATCAAATGATGCAGTAGGTTCTATCATGTCTGCAAGTTCTTCATTTGTGTGTTTCGGGCCTTAAATTCTGTCTGACTTCCTTTGAGATTTCCGGAAATCGGCCGAAAGGATATTTTGCAGTGGTCATCATAAAGATGGCATTCGCGCCATCCGCCTCAAACCTTAGTGAATAGTCCACTGCCTCCCCGGGAGTAAGTTCTGTTGCCTCGCTGAAGATTTTGTTAATCTTTGCAAAGGAACAAAAAAGACAATCACAGGAATATGGTGCAAGATTGACGGCAAACTGGGCATATACCTCTGCCTCTCCGGCGGAAAGTTCCTTTGAAATACGTGCGGCTTCAGCCATGACTATCTAGTGTCCATCCAGGAACTCTAATTAATTGAAATAAAAAGGAAAAAGCGCATTTTAAGGTGGACAAATTCACCGTAATATTGTTATAAAAGAAGTGTAAG
>JASFHE010000638.1:0-4068 GCA_050123415.1 Desulfobacteraceae bacterium
TACATTTCCCGGAATGATAAAAGAGACACTGTCGGCTAATAAGGGGAAATCAAAAGAGGAAATATACAGAGAACTTGAACAGAAGGTTGAAAAATTATATCCGGTTTATCACAGCTGTTCCCAGCCTACCCTTGCGGCACTGAATGATCAATTTGGTTTAAATGCTGATCAAACAGTTACTGCTATAAAGTTATTTGCAGGAGGAATTGCGGGTAAAGGAGAAACCTGTGGCGCTGTAACAGGATCTTTGCTTGCCATTGGATTTAAATTTGATGTAAAAAATAAAAAGGATTCTGCAAAACCAAGCAATTCAATGATGTATGGAGGCATGTTTTTTGACAGGTTTACAAAGGAATTTGGCTCCATAAGATGCAGGGAAGTCATGAAGCATCAATATGGCAAATATATTGATTTCAGCAACCAGGAGGATCTGAAAATAATGTCAAAGCCCGAAAACAAGGGAAAATGTTTAGAGGTAATGAAAAAGGCTGTGTGCATAGCAGCAGATATAATAATAGAAAACTCCTGAGATAACTATACAGGGCTTGCCTTTTAAAGGCAGCCCTGCCATTTCTTTATCTGCTATTCTGCTGTTACCTGAATTTTCTGGGTTTATAGGTATCTTTCCATACCGGCGGCAGATTGCTGTCCGAAGTAATATAACGTTTTTTAAAGTACCAGCGACCATTAAGCTTTACAAGCTCGCTGTATTCGCGGCCCTGATCCACTATCACAGGAGGTTTATTCATATCCGCATTCAGAACTCCGCTCCAGATAGCCCATACTGTTGCAGTATCCCCATTCACGGTGATAATCGGATTGTTTAGCAGCATATGAAGCCTGCTGCCGACATGGGCGTTATCCTCATCCAGCCCTCCATACATTTTTGCGATAGCCTCGCGTCCTTTGGCGATCATTCCATTGACATCGAATACCGCATCCTCGGTAAAGTATTGCGAAAGATTATGACCGGAACCCGCGGATATGTCGACATAATACCTTATTAAAATATCTTCAATCTGAATTCGGTCGAGAAGTGTCTTCTGGGTTACAATCTTTTCCGCAGCCATAGTCTGTAATGGAATTAAAAACAGAGCCGCCATAACAATCAATACAATACGAAAAAAAGCACCTTGTTTAGCATCTGAAATATTAATCATACTCATGGTTTTTTATCCTCCTTAAATAGATAGTGATCAAAGACTGTTACATGAATTACAAACTTTAAATATCGTTTCAGAAAACTTACGTTTCATGCCCATCGACTCTTTGTCTAAAAGGCTATTTCTTCATTCCGATGCACTTGATGGGGCAATCGAATTTTTCCTTCAGCTCGTCAATCACACCCGGTTTTGCAAACCTCTCCGGGTCGTATGTCTTTATGGACGTGTAGTCATGAAGGAACGATGACCATTTTGTTAAACCTCCCAGATCGTAAACCTCAGCTTTTGTCAGCGCCTCTAGGCTGTGCGGCGCGAATTTTGGTATATTGACGAGACATTCGGAGTATGCGATAAATTCATCATTCATTACCTTGAATTTAACTTCTCCGTTTCTTATATATAATAATTCACGATTTTTCGGATACTTTTCCCACTCGGCAGTAAAACCCGGTTCCATTTCGGCACAGCAAAGTTCCTTGGCTCCGCCGTTTTCCCACCGCTGTATCAGGACCTTCATTGTAACGCCTTCAAATTTGTATTCCACGAGGGGACGTTTGGGGTTCCTGACAGCAGGACACTGCTCGGTCGGGACTTCTATGAATAAGAATCGTTCACGGGGAATAAAATCCATGGGAGGCTCCAGCTTTTGCAGTTCCGGATCATCCCGTGTTTCGGGCATATGCTTCATGACATTCTGAACGGCTCTGGCATCGTCGCTTATAATATAGTCGTGGTAAGTTCCGCGCCACTTAACATTTTCCAGAAAAGCCATTCCATGAACCTGGGTCGCCTGAAGGTGAACAATGTCACCCGGTGTGAGCAAGCATTTCATCCCGTCGATGTATAGCCACAATTTTCCGCTGTCTACAAAAAATGTCTCATAGCCATAACGATGTTCATGAGGCATATGATTTTCATCAGGATCCATTCCATCCGGCAGCGCATACATAATCGTGTCCAGCATCCAGAACATGTGCCTTGGTCCCTCGGCCGGTATGACAGCTCCGGCTTCAGATGCTACTGATCCGTCAGGTCTGTAATGCTTTGAACTGCCTTTCCAGGCGGTTTCATGGTCGTTTAAATCAATTAAGAATTCGCTTGGCATAAGATATTCCCCCTGTAGTGAAGTAATGATGAGAAGAAATAAAACGCGGTAATTCAATATACCCAAAAAGATTTTTTTTATGTTTAAAATTATTGAATTGAAATAGCAAGGAAAAAACTGGATGTTAGAGATCGGACACCAGATATGGGAAAGCCCGAAAACAAGGAAAAATGTTTAGAGGTAATGTAAAAGGCAGGTTCAAAATCTAAATATTCATTAAGCTAATTCATCAAGGATAAGCTTTCCCTCTCTTTGCCTGCGCTTGCGTATTCCTTCGAGGCTGTGATCCTGCTGCATTCTGCTGATCAGGTTTGCACATTGATACCATTCAGCCTGTTCAATGGCCGGTTTTAATACCTCCAGTCCGGGATTATTATACCCCCTGTTAAATGCCAGGGACAAAAGAGCTGTTTGTACTGAGCCCGGGGTGTCCGGATTATTGAGTCCTGGAATTCTTTTGCATATTGCCTTCCAGTAGGGAGATGCAATAAAAGGGAAAACCTCTGCTGCCTGTTCCCTGCTGATTCGAATGGATAGCAGGACGGCTGACCGGTTAAGCTTTTCCTTTGCTTTCCGTCCTGTAAGGCCTGTTACCTTTTCAGCAGCATTTAACTGATCGGCTGTCAGAATATCTTTATAGTATCTGGATGTTGTGTTTATATTATTGCATCCGAGGTCAAATCCGGGGTCCAGTGTAATGCCCGATCTGCCTCCGGGGCAGTACGGCTTTCCCGAATGTCCTTCCTGTGTATGAACCCATTCAAGCCGACCTCTGAAATCCTTAAAACCTGTATCCGGCAGTTGCCTATCTTTTTCGGAAGTTTCTCCCTCATCCTCTCCATTATCCTGCTGTTCATGATTCCGCGCCTCTCCGCCATTGGAACCTATTAATGAAAAGGCCTCCTTTTCTATCGCCATCCAGGTGTTTTCATCAACTGTACCGGTTATTTTCAGAGAATGTTTCTCTTGAAATTCCTTAATCACACTTTCTGTTGCAGGGCCATAGTAACCATCTCCGGTTATTTCATAACCGGCTCTGGCAAGCATTCTCTGTAAATGGGACACCTCACTCCTGAGTTCGGCCCTTCCCCGTTCAAAACCGTCTTCAGGCTTCAACATGCTTTCACCTCTCGGAGTTGTTAGATTCTATCTGTGAGGCACTGTTTATACTATAGTACCCACGGCTGTCTTTATTATCTTGTGCGCAGACTTTACAGCAGCGGTCCCATAATTTTGCCATCGCCTGCTGCGTTCTTCCAGTTCTGCTCTGACTTTTCCGGATATTTCATTCAGACAGTTTATGACGGCCCTGTTGTCTTCATCAAGCGGTGACAGATACTGAGTTTCCATTGAAATTTTATTAAGAAGGTCTTCTATCTCTTTATTCTGTTTAGCATCTTCTTCCTGAAGCTTTAACCTGTCTTCTGCGATCCGTGCTTCTTCCTGCGTTAATTCTTCTCCTATTGCTTTTTCTATTTTCTCGAATGAAGTATTAAGCCATGACATCATGCTTTTTGAAGCTTCCTCTACTACACTTTGCGCCTCTGCAGTTAAGGCCGGATCAAGATCCGGGTCGTTAAATACTGGCATGGTTTTCTCCTTATAGTATGGTATCTTTATTTGTTTCTCATTTATCCGTAACCTGTTTTATTGTTTTATTTTGAAAATTACTGATTAATTTGACTTCGTAACTTTACCACATAGCTTATTCTAAGTGGATCGATAATTTATTTCGACGTGTGTGAGAGTCTATAGCTTTTTGCCTTTGAGTATGGCGGTATTCCATTTGTAAAATAACAT
>JASFHE010000639.1:0-4058 GCA_050123415.1 Desulfobacteraceae bacterium
TGGATAGGAGTATTAATGGCAATGCGTTCTGCATCCGCCTTTATCCTGTTATTGTCGCTGTTGATTTCGGGAAGATACCTTCTCCGATTAAAGAGCGTTGTAACATACCCCTGTTCTCTGGCCTGTCCGGTTATCTTTTCCCTGTATCTTACAACTCCTCTGTAACGATCATAATATGACTCTATATATTCTTTTGCTGTTTTGTTATCTATATTCAGTTCATCCGCCAGTTTTTTGGCGCCCATACCATATATAATACCAAAATTTATAGCCTTGGCGATTCGTCTCATGTCAGATGTAACATCATTCATGGCAACGCCAAGTATTTCTGATGCGGTGCGGGAATGTATGTCCTGACCTTTATTAAAGGCATCTATTAACGCATCATCTTCGGAGTAATGGGCAAAAAGCCTCAACTCAACCTGGCTGTAGTCAGCAGAGAACAGATAATAACCATCTTCCGCAATAAATCCCTTTCTGATCTCCCTGCCCTCTTCTCCTCTGATAGGAATATTCTGCAGGTTGGGATTACTGCTGCTTAACCTTCCTGTTGCCGCGACTGTGATTAAAAGGGGACATAAAAGGGGACGTTCGTGCAGAGCATGCATAGAGATTATATTAACCCCTCTATATCAGGTTTTTCATCGGATGCGATAAATCGTGTAATACATGAATTTGTTACTCCAAGATACCTAGCTACTTCTGCACCTGAGTACCCCAATTCACGAACCGCGATCCATGAAACAATCCTCCTTGATTTAATAGCTACCTGTCTGCGACTCCCGGAAATCAGTTCACCTAATGATACCCTCTCTTTCTTACATACCCTCTCACACAATTCTTCAAGATCAATTCTCTGCCCTGAAATCCTCAGATTCTTTTTTATTAAATCATCAAGGCCGGACTTTATTTCCTGGACAAATTCACTATCACCCAAAACTCTACTGTCAAAGGCATGTTTCTCTTTTCTTGTCCTCATCGCCAGAACTTCTGACCAACCTCCCATGCTGCGGATTAATCCGCCACCTACCAATTCTGGCCTGTTTCCTGACGCAATTCCAGCTTTAACATAATTATAATATTTTTTTCTGCATACTTTTTTACTGCCAAAATACGAAAGAACATAATCTGTATTTTGCCATTCCCTTTTCTTGTTACCTAATAATGCAGAATGTCCTGACCAGGGGCTTCGGTTTAATCCAGTCATATCCTTTACTATTCCCGCTCTTAATAAATTTAAATGAATATACCGGACAAGCTCCATTAGATAAGTATCTTCCTGACACACTATTGATTTATAACGGTTTTGAAATAAATGACCATAACGATTATGCCTTCTATTAAAATTAACAACATATCCTGTAAGGAGTTTTTTCATACTTGAAGACAAAGTGCGATTCTTTGTCTTTAATAACAGGTGAAAATGATTTGGCATTAATGTCCAAGCATATACCTCTATTGCATCTTTCTCAACGAGTAAGGATAATCGATTAAGAAAGTCATCACGATCCTTATTGTTAAAGAAAATATCGTTTCTCTCTATCCCTCGACCCATAACATGGTGCAAAACACCAGGGGCATCTAATCTGGCTAATCTTGGCATGGTAGAAATGAATAGTAGCAAACTCCATTATCTATGTAAAGCACGTTCTGCACGAACGTCCCCCTTTACACGTTGAGTGACAGGTTAAGCTTTTAATGCCTCTTTAGTTAAGTTCACAGCCTCTTTTAACTCTTTAGAGTATTGTTTTAATTTTTTCAGATCACTTTTTTTAAGTGCTTCTCTGACATCAGTTACTAGATCTTTAGTCTTTTCCGTTGTATCAACAATAATCTCTGAAATTTTTGCAGCATCATTAAGCCCCCATTCCTGAGCTTTTTTCCCTACAATTGGTAAACCCTCAATTATTGGGCATGCGACTTCAAGAGTGTTATGAATTTTAGATAGATTTTTAAAAATATAAGCCTGAATAACAGAAGTTAATTCTATGATTTCTAGAGAAACATTTTGAACTGCATCAATGAGAGGTTTATTATCATTAATATCAGCTAGGGCTCTTTTAGTTCCTTGAAAGTGAGAATAAACGAAAAATAAAAAGCAGCTTATAGTTAATATCGCACCGACAACAAATAACTCAGTTGGTAGAGCTAGTCCTGGGATGTTTGCAAGTATCATTGAAATAATTCCTGCGAAACCAAAAGCTAGAGCGAAACCTCCAGTTTTATAGAGCTTTCCCATCCCTTTAGACAAGCTATCAGAAATGCGAATAACATTCGTACTATTAATATTATTCATATGCTCTCCTTTTAACTATCCCGCTATATTTCATTATTCAGTTCATATCATTTTTTAGCTTAACGCCCACAATAAGGGGCTGGCGTATTAATGGCAACCAATGTCATGCAGGTAGAAACGTTCCGAAGCCTTTGGGCTTTGCCTGGCAAGATGGTAGCCAGTCGCACTTAATTGTGATGTTATAAAAAAATTGATTGTTACCAAGTAAAGCTACTCTGTTTTTCGCCTTGAAATAAAAGAAAAAAATGGTTTATTTTTTATTCCACTGTAAGCAAGTAAAAGACCGAAGAGAGCTAGTAACCCAACAACGCATAAAATAATAATACTTCCGCTCCCTGTTTGCTGAACATAATTTTTATATTCTGAGACTGCACTTAATGCCAAAGCTATACCAAAGATAATTTTAATAATTCTTATAACCAATGGATTCTCCTTTTTTTTTATAGTAGAGTAGAACCTCGGTGCAGTTGATCTTAGATGCAATAGTAACTGTTTCCGGCGGCTTTCACCATATGCCGGTGCCTCAAGTTCATCATAACCAACTTTCCCTTAGCCCCCTCGTCAAACCGTAAGTCGGGTTTTCCCCGTTACGGCTTACCGACGACCTTCCCCATGTGTTTATCAGTAACCGTTGTCGTTGATGTACAGCAATTAACCGAACTGGTATAATCCCAGTCTGACCAACAAACCGCCGTGGACTCTCTTTTCGCCCCTCGTTTCATCACTGTACTTCCTCTTCAGAAATATTCGCAACCGATCCCTTACAAAGTAGTTTAACTTCACTCTCGGTTTCCGCTGGCCTCCTCTTGGTATTTTATGATAATTGTCCCATCCCCTGATTACCGGGTTCAGTTCATCTATCATATCTTCCAGACTTTCGCCATATCGTCTACCTATTAGCTTCTTTACTTTTTCCTTTATGCGAGTTATCGATTCTTCCGAAGGCCATATCCGGCAGGATTCCTTTAAACGTGATTTCCTGCTGTGTACCGGGCTCAGTTTGAAGTGCATTCCAAGAAAATCAAATCCCTTCCTGGCATTTACTATCTTCGTCTTTTCCGGATGTAATTCCAGATAAAGGCGTTTAAGTATTTCTCTCACTTTCTCCAATACATCTTTCCCTTTACGTTTAACTAAAATCACAAAGTCATCACAATACCGGACAAGTGTACCTGATATACCCGATTGATGGAACATCACATCAAAGGCGTGAAGATAGATATTTGCCAACAAGGGTGATATCACTCCTCCCTGCGGCGTTCCTACCCCATTTGTTTCAATATATTTACCATCTTCCATTACTCCGCTTTCAAGCCACGATTTTATCAGCTTCAAAACATAGGGATCACTTATTCGTCTTTTTACAAGATTCATAAGCAAAGCATGGTTAATATTATTGAAATACCCTCTTATGTCCGCATCAACCACTACAAGCTGGCCTTCAAACGTGATCTTTCTTCTTATAATCTCCACTGCCTGCTTTGCACTGCGTTCAGGTCTGAATCCATGTGAACAATCAAGAAAGTTTGCTTCAAAGATCGGCTCTATTACCAGCTTCATTGCATTCTGGACCACGCGGTCCTTTATGACGGGTATACCTAACGGTCTCTTTTCAGGTTTTCCCGGTTTATCAATATAGCATCTGAGTACGGGCTGAGGCCTGTATGTATAGGTCTTGAGTTCGTGCCTGATATCAGACAGAAACTCATCTACACCTATTACTTCCTCTATGTACCCAAAATCCTCTTTATCTACTCCAGGG
>JASFHE010000640.1:0-4053 GCA_050123415.1 Desulfobacteraceae bacterium
TGGACAAAATAAACTCCATCCACTTGTTGAAATATACCTGAATTCATCAAGTACATACCCTGACGCCTTAAAAAAAAAGGTCAAGGATGGAGATAAACTACACCTGATCCACACACTTGCAGGAGGGTAATTGTAAAATAATAGAGTAACATGATTTTGCAGTTTTTTTATTATGACAGACATTATTAAACCGTTTCCAAGACTAAAAAATATTACACCTGTTCCAATCCCTTTTAACGAAGTCCCTTACCTCCTGACAGCAAATATTTATGCTCTCGGGCGGGATGAAATAACCCTCATTGATGCCGGCCCCGATATTCCCGGGGTCATGGAGTTCATCAAGGATTCGTTTATTAAGGAAGGATTGAATTTTAACAATATCAACAGGATTATACTTACGCATGGGCACATGGACCATTTTGGCCTTGCCGCAAGAATCAAAGAGGAACTGGATCAACCTCCGGAGATATTAATCCATCCTGAAGCCAGGTGGAAGATATCCAGCGAATTCTGTAATAACGAGGTTTGGGTGGACGAGTTTAAAATGCTCCAGAAACTGACTGATATTCCTGATAATGATTTTAAGATACTGGTAAAAAAGATCAGAAAATATTACAGCATTGCGACACCTCTTGATGATCCGAAAACCATGGAAGATAATGATATGTTTTATGGTGAAGGATACTCTCTTCAAGTGGTGTTTTCACCCGGACATGAGCCAGGATTATGTTGCCTTTATGAGCCTGATCAGAAAGTCCTTTTCAGCAGCGATCATATTATTAAAAATTTGACCCCTAAACCCATACTGGCATTCAACAGGGATAAGCTGATAGATAGAAACTACAAAGGGCTCATCGCCTATGAAAAATCGCTTGAAAGGGTTTCGAAACTTGATGTAAAGTATCTGTTTCCAGGTCATGGTGAATGGATTGAAGATATGCATCCAATCATTAAACAGTACAGACGGCAATTTTCGGAGCGTATGGAACTCGTATTAAATGCAGTGAAAAAAAAGGAGATGCCTCTATATCATCTGGTCAGGGATGTATTTCCAAATGTTGAGGCCGGAGATTTATTCATCGCCCTCTCGGAGATAATATCTCATCTTGCAGTTCTGGTCGACCAGGGACGGGTTGAAATAAAAGATCAGGGGCCGCCTGTAATATATAATGCATTGTAGAGGCAGCCATTAACATTTGTGATTCGTATATCGTTAATCGTTATTCATCATTTATTAATGTCAGTTCCATTTCAGGATTATTTTCGGAAAGTATTTCATACCGCAGTTTCCCTCCGCAGTATTTCTGAATTAAGTCCATGGCCTCCTGGCAGATTTTATCAACTTCATCCTTTGTTACAGGCGGGAGGCCGTCAATATTCATTTCAACCGCTGTTGTAGATTTCTGAGTCGATGTGTGAACTGCCTGTCGCCAGCTCCACCTTCTGGTGAGGACAGTGTTATCCTCCGTAAATATTATCTCTCCAGGTTCAGGATTTTCTGACTTATCAGTCCCAAATGCTGTAAACTCTTCCTTTCCTGTCGCCTTTCTGAGAGATAAATTCCCGGAAACCTCATCAATGGCATGTCCGCCTGCTGTAATAGTATGTCTGAGAGATATTATATTTCCTATATCCACGATGGTGTTTATACCGGGCAGTTCATTGTCGTTTAATACTCTTCTCACCATTGCTTCGATCGATGACCCGAATTTAGCAGGCTTTGCACCAAAGGCCCTGTATGCCTCTCTCCACGAGTATATTTTCGGATGGGATGCGATTTCATCCTTATTAATCCTGTCACGAAGAGATGCCTCTGCATCTCTTAATATAGCTGTCAGTTCAGGAGGAGAATCACCGTTTTTATATCAAAGGCAAGTACCACTCCTCTGTAGTAACCTGGAAACATTGCAAATATCTCATTTTCAATTGAATACAGCGGCCCACTCATTAGATTCCTCCCTGTAGTGATTTCATACTTAACATCCTGAAGAAGCCTGTATTGTTTAGCACATATTCCTGTGTGATGGCAAGGTTGATAAATGACAATTTTACCCAAAATCATACCGAAAAATATTTACTTAATATATAAAACTTGATAAATCATCTCGAAGATGAAGAAACCCATGATTTAGGTTGACAGTGTAAGAAACAAAACCTGTTCTCTGGATAATTGTTGCCCTTTGATACTGATATTATTCCAGAGCTGAATATCGAACAAATGAAGCCAACTACTAAATATTTAAAGGTGATAAAGTGACTTCTGCAGGTATAAATACATCTGAAAAAAAAATAAACTGGAATAGAGTGTTTTTTCTTTTATTGGGCGTTGCCCTATTTTCCATTGTATACTGGTCACCCATGTGGCCTGATGCAGTTGATCCTGATGGTGAAGTTTTCACTTTAAGTGCCGCTGGAAAGGGGGCAATCGGTATTTTCCTGCTGGCCGCTACATGGTGGGTATCTGAGGTGGTACCTATCGGAGTAACCAGTCTGGCTATTGGAGTCCTTCAGGTACTGTTTTTCATCAGGCCTGCAAACAAGGCTTTCACGGATTTTATGGACCCCAATGTTCTTTTTATTTATGGATCGCTTATTATCGGCCTTGTTTTTACCAAAACAGGGCTAACCAAGCGAATTGCTTTCAAAATGCTTTCCATTGTAGGTGAGAAAACCAGCATGATTTACCTGGGTTGTTTTGTTTTAACTGCTGCTCTTGCCCATATCATGGCCCATACCGCTGTTGCTGCAACAATGTATCCTCTCCTTTTGGCTATTTATTCCATGTATGATGAAGGCGAGAAGCCAACAAAATTCGGTAAAGGATTATTTATCGGCATGGCATATGTAGCCGGTGCCGGGAGTATTGTTACGCTTCTTGGTGCGGCACGAGGAGCTGTGGCCGTGGGATTTTTTAATGATATCGCCGGGAAAAGCGTCGGTTTTTTTGAACTGTCATATTATATGTTTCCTATTGGATGGATAATGACCTTCCTTTTATGGGGATTTTTTATGGTTTTTCTTAAGCCCGAAAAAAAGACTATTCCAGGTCTTAGGAAAAGGGCAAAGCAACTCAGTGAAGAACTGGGAAAAATTTCCAATAAAGAAATTTTAGCTGCCTGTATTGTAGGCGCAGCGATAATTGTTCTGGGTGTTTCTGCGATACTTAAATCGACTGTTCCCGATTTTGTTCCTCCTAATAAAACCGCAGTTATATTAATTTCAACAATACTTTTCTTTGCAACAGGTATTCTGGATTCCCAGGATCTCCAGGATATTCCATGGAATATTGTTCTGCTTTTTGCCGGTGCAATGAGTATCGGATTCTGCCTGTATCAAACAGGTGCTGCTGAATGGATGGCTATAAACTATCTGGGCTTTTTTAAAGATTCGCACTGGTTTGTTTTTGTATTGAGTATTGCATTTCTTATTCTTATTATGACAAACTTTATCATGAATGTCGCTGCAATTTCCATTGTTCTGCCCGTAGCTCTTGTTTCATCTCAATATCTTGGTGTTGCCTATGACGTTATAATGTTTTCGGCACTTGTTGCAGCGGGAATGCCATTTTTACTGCTGGTTGGTGCAGCTCCGAATGCGATCGCCTATGATTCAGGGCAATTTACTACAGGTGAGTTTTTTAAGTATGGCGTACCTGCGAGTATCATTTTAATGATAGTTATAGCCTTTTCGGTTTTTATCCTGTGGCCTTTAATGGGAATGCCTGTTCAGCTGTAGTTGAGGTATGATTCTGTCGGGAGGAGTTAACTATGGTTTGGATGGTACCGACTTTATACTGGTGAGTCTCTTTGAAAGCTCTTCAATTCTGTAAGGTTTTTTAATAAATCCGATGCATCCCCTGTCGATCAGTGTCTTTGTCCTGTTATTAAATGTATGGCCGCTGGCCAGCAGCACCTTTACATCGGGTTTTATCTCTTTTAAGAGGTCAAATACCTCTTCTCCTGAGAGGTCCGGCATAACCATATCAAGGATAACCAAATCAATTTCATCCTTGTATTTTTCAAACTTTTCAACAGCTTCCTTCCCGTTTTTTGC
>JASFHE010000641.1:0-4041 GCA_050123415.1 Desulfobacteraceae bacterium
CATATGGAGATGCTATAGAAAGATCGAGGATAATCAGAGTAAGGCCGGATTCCAAAACACCTTTCCGATCACGGGTGCCGGATCCCTCCAGCGATATTGATCCGCTATTGATCCTGACATCGGAAACTCTTGCAAACCCGTCAGAAAAATGAGCTCGGCCTTCAAACCTCACTGTATCGCCGGCAAGTGTTTTAAAATCCTGATTATCCAATGACGTCTTATACGAACCTTTAAGAAATCCGTTAAAGGATTTTGAATTTAAATCTGCATCAAGATCAAAATCAATATCACCTCTCCCCTTCAACAGGTCGGAAGCCTTCGGATAATAACGACCCGGATCAGTTGTCTCGATGTGTCCTTCAAGATGAGCCTTTCCGTTTGCAGGACCCATATAACCTGCTGTCCGGACGTTGATGCTGCCGGAATCCGCTTTAAGCAGTTTTATATTTATTTGTCTGTTCTTATTTCTTGTGAGTTTAAACCCGTAGGTTATCTTTTCCTCCCGGTACTCCTGATCTTTGGATCTTATGGAAAATCCCTTTATATTACCGGCACCTGAAATACTCATTGTCTCTTCCGGATTATTTTTGTCTCGAAAACGACCCTGCCCTGTTCCCTCTAATTCAGGCACATTGATCCGGTCACTATTTAAACCGGTAAGCCTGTAAGACAGATCCATATCGGGACTGAAGAGTTTTCCATTTATTGAACCTTCAACCGATAAGCTGTCGACGGAATACCCTTCTGCAATCTTATCTAAAGATGTGGCGTCTCCGGTTTTCAACATGAAGGTCCCGCCTGAATCCATGTCAGCCAGCCTGATCTTACCCTTGTAACCGGCTTCAAGTTTTTCGGTTTTTATTTGAAGGAGGTTAAGGTGCAACTCTTTCTGATTAATTAAATCTGCATTAATATTAAATTCAGCACCTTTTCCGGCTAAGTTATGATACTTTTCTTCAAAAAGGGAATCTGCGAATAGGAAATAACCTGAGATGTTGATTGTATAATCCCTGGCGGTTTTAATAACATTGATATCTGAAGTAATATCCCCTGTCTCCCGGCTCGACACATGAAGTTGCCCCTTCCAGTCGGACAGGTTACCCTTGCCCTCAATAAGACACATGAAGTCTTCACCTGTGCCAGTAAGCTTATATAGTATTCCTTTACCCGGCTCCTGAACATCTATCTTCAGTTCCATGTGTTTTGGCCTTATACCGATATAGATATCAGCCTTAAGTGATTTCGTGACACCATCAATCCGTACAATCTCAAGATTATAATCCCGGTTTTCTTTTGGACCTGAGCCGCTGACACCGCCCAGGACTCTGAATTGAGCAGGCGCGCCAAGGATACTGCCATCCAGATCAATACCGGAGGCTTTAATATCTTCTATTTTTATTCGTGAAAGTAAGGCAGGAATTTCTAATCCTTCGGGCATTTTTCGGGGAGCCCTGTTATTCTTAACCGGCAGTCTGCTGATTTCGGTTTTTTCCAGGTGAAGCGTTTCAATAAAAAGACGCCCTTTAAGCAAACCGAAAGGATCAATCTTCACTAAACAATTATGGATCTGCACCCATCTGCCATCCCTGTCATACAGGCTCAGATCACCAATATCAAAGCTGAAAGGAAATATACCCCTGATATCTTTGACTTCTATTTTCAATCCATTTTTTTCAAGCACTGATCGGTTAAGTATGCTGATAAATAAATTAAAACCGAAATCTGTCTGAAGGATAAAAAATAAAACAGATGCAGTAAGTAAAAGACCGGCAAGGGAAAGGCTGCCCCATTTAAGGATTCTTAAATAAACCTTTTTGGGAGCAGTTATGTAACTGACGAATCGCTTCATATACATACCAAACACTTAAAAGGCCTGACCAATGCTTATATACAACTGGAACGAATCATCTATTCCATCCCTCCTGTTCAAGGGGAAGCCTGCATCAAACCTCAGCGGACCGATTGGAGTAAAATACCTGACACCTATACCTGTTCCCCATCTGATCTCTTCTCCCTTGTCAAACAGTTTTTCCGAATAGGCAGTGCCCCCATCCAGAAATAACACAAGCCCGAATTTACGCGTCACCTTCAGTCTGGCTTCAGCGGACATTTCAATAAGGGCCTTCCCGCCAAGAGGAGTACCATCTGATAAAGGGCCAATGGACTGGTACGGGTATCCCCTCACAGATCCTCCGCCGCCGGCATAAAATCTTTCATCTGCCGGTATGTTACTCCTGCCGGCCCCCTTGATCATTCCGAGTGTAATACTTCCGGCCATAACCGTGAGCGGTTTTCTTAAAATTCTCAGATAATGCCTGTATCTTATCAGCCCCTTATTGTAGAACAGCGAATCACCTGTCGGATCATAATAGGGGACATACCTGATGGAAAGACGTCCTCCCTTTACAGGATCAAGCAGGTCATTACTATAATCCAGGTTAAAGTAAACGGGCGCGGAAAGGAGTGAATACCTGTTTTCAACTTCAAGCTGATCAATCTTTGATTTTTTAAAAACCAGGCCCCCACTGACATCCATTTTCTCCGAGATATCCCTGTCTAAAAAAACCGAAGATGAATAGCTGTCACTTATATAGGCGTCAGTGTCTTCATGGGATTTCTGAATGGAAAAACGCAGGGTCTGTTCTTTCATGAAGAAGACCGGCTTTTTAAAAATGCCTTCAAAGGTTGTGAGATAGTTTGAAAAATTGGAAAGAAAGCCAAGTTTTTCACCATGACCAAATAAATTTCTGTTTTCCCATGAAAATTTTACGCCAGGCCCTTCATCTGTGTGATATTTAAGGCCAACGCTGAAAGAATTGTGCTTGCGTTCAGTAACCTCGATTTCAACCGGCAGCATGTTGTCATCAGACACTTTTCCTTCCGATATCCTTACAGTTGAAAACAATCCCAGATCCATGAATTCTTTATAGCATTTATTTATCAGATCGGGATCATAGACATCTCCTCTCTTCCAGGGAATAAACCTCCTGAGAAACATATGGTCCACATTTTCGAGTCCTTTGAATTCCGTGTCGCCCCAAAAGGCCTTCGGGCCGGGATTAATATCAAATTCAACTATTACAGACCGGGTCTTATGGTCTGCGGTTATCTCCCTGTTTTTTACTGTCGGATAAGGGAATCCCTGCTTCCTGACAAGAAACAGCAGCTTTTCCTCGCCTTCCGGAACTGTCTTTGACCTATACGTTTCTCCCAAGGGCATACCGAGCTTTGACATGTTCGGGACTTTTATATTGTTAACCTCATCAGGCGTGAATCTTACTTTTACAGAGGAGAGAGTAAACGACCTGTTGAAAATAAAATGAAAGGTGACGATCCACGGGCTCCCGGTTGTGTCAATTGTTTCATTAATTTCCGTATCAAAGTATCCTTCAGATTTTAAAAATCTGGTAAAAAGCTCGATATCTTCCCTGACCCGTTTTCTGAGAATACCCAGTGAACCTGCCGGTTTTGATGACATATCAAGGGTTGCGGACAGATTCCTGATCTGATCCAGGAATGTCTTATCCTTTACACCCTTAAACCTTACCTGATAGCGGTCCGTTTCAGCACAGAAGGAATTGTTAGTATCCAAAAGAATGATGGCGTAGAATGATAAAAATATAGCCGCCCATAAGAAAAAGCCGTAATGATAAATATTGTACTTTGAACAGTTTTTTGTCTGCATAAGTATCCGGCACCATAGAAAGAATTTCAGAATATTATTATTTACAGTTTAACATAGTTTAAATACAAAACAAATTTGCAGACATTACTCCCTGTACCTGCATAATTATTATTAGACATTTAAAGGTTATGGAAGGTTCCGGATGGATATATATAGCTTGAATTTAAGAGAGACTAATAAGATCTTAATACGATATTGAAAAATAAAAGTCTGTTCAACTATCTTTATCTGGATATTCCGGGTCACTTTTCCCCATGAGTCCGGTCATTGGTCCCAATCGTTCCGGTTAAAAATTCCAACCAATCCGGGGTAGTTCCAATCCCATTAAGTGCCTTTATAATGGATAAATGCATCGA
>JASFHE010000642.1:0-4033 GCA_050123415.1 Desulfobacteraceae bacterium
CGGAAATGAGTTCACAAAATCAAATACAAAAAGGAAATCCATTTCCTTTTTGTAATAAATTTACAGTCTCAAATAAGGATAAAATGATCGATAGTATTATTAACTCAAATATTAAAAAAGATGATGAAATGAAAGATGATGAAATGGAGGAGGTTGTATTATGAGTGTTAGAAAGCTTTTATCCGATCTTAAGGAACAGAATATTTCACTGTATATTGAAGGAGAATCCATTAGATGTCGCGCTCCTAAAGGAGCCTTGACTGAGGAATTAAAGGAATCAATAAAAGAATACAAAGATGAACTTATATTGTACATCAGTAATGAGTTTGAATATGAGGATAATATTAGATCGGGTAACAATGTTGCAGAAATCGAATATTCTCGATCCTTAGATCAAGTTTCAGGAGAAAGCATAGACCAAAACGCCAGTAGTACATCTAATGTCAAAGGAACAAATAACAAGATAAATGATAGGCCTATTATTCCACCTTCAACAGTGATCGAAAAATTATTGTTGGATATTTGGATTGATGCTTTAAAACAAGAGAGGATTAGTATTACTGACAGCTTCTTTGAATTAGGAGGTGATTCTGTTCTCGCTATTAATGTTATCACAACTATAACCGATATTTTTGGGGTGGATTTCATGTTACCTTTTCATACCATGTTTACTGAACCTACTATCAGAGATTTAGCTAACACATTGTTAGAAAATGAAGAAAGCCCGGGAAAGGCCGAGTCTATCGCCGAAATCCATCAAAAAGCTATTTAATAACCAATTGTATTATTAAAAATAGGGTATCGAAATGACAAAGATATCACCTGATTCGTTAATACAAAGTATGCTGAAAAAGGGAGAAAATCCATCATTAAAAGATCCCCAGTTCTCTGAAGACTGGGATAATATGACTGGTGATAAAAAATATGATTTTTTGAGTAAATCATATGTCAGCTCGGAAAATAGAATTTTTAGTACAAAGGAAATTGAAGAAACATATAAGCGGCGCGCTCAGCGCTGGGTTGATGTTTTAGAAAATAGAAAACCTGACAGGGTGCCAAATTTTATATTACCAGAGGGATATATTGCTAAATACGCAGAAATATCTATGAAAGATGCATGGTATAATTCAGAAAAAGTTCTTAATTCAATAAAGACATTTCAAAAAGCCTTTAATATGGAATATTACTCAATGCCTCCTTTTCACTCGGGTAAAGCATTTGACATTTTGGGCCTTAATACCATTAAGTGGCCGGGAAGTGCAATACCAGAGCAAACACTAAGACATGGCCAATCTTATCAGTATGTTGAAGGAGAGTATATGTTGGTTGAAGAGTATTCTCGTTTAATAAATGACCCTACTGAATATATGCTATCTACATATCTTCCGAGAATATGCCCTAATTTAAAGGGATTAAGTTCATTGTACAGCCTTGCCGGGCCTACAAGTATACCTGGCATGTTCTCATTTTTAAAAAATATTGCCATGGAGCCAGTCAAACAAGGCTTTAAAGTATTATTAAAAGCTGCTGATCAACTTTTTTGTGACATCTTACCTGCTTTGATTGGCAACATCGAAATAACAAAACAATATGGTACTCCATCAACAATTGGGGGAACGGGAATTACTCCTTTCGATATAGTTGGTGATACCATGAGAGGAACCAGGGGAGTTATCATGGATATGTACCGCTGCCCTGATAAATTATTAGAAGCATGTAAGTCTTTAACCGCAATGGCTATTCAAATGGCAACGTCAGAGTTATCCGTAGGAATGCCTCCTTTCGTCCTTATAACGTTACATAAAGGTTCGGATAATTTTATGTCGATGGAACAATTTGAAAGATTCTATTGGCCAAGTTATAAAGAATTTATTATAGGAATTCTGGATGAAGGTATGATTCCAATTAATTTTGCTGAAGGAAGTTACGACGACAGACTTGACTTTTTAGCAAGCAAATATACCAATGGTGAGCTCCCCGCAGGAAAGACCGCGTGGTTATTTGAAAAAACAGATATGAAGGCGGCGAAGGCTAAAATTGGTAAATATGCATGTATCGGAGGTAATGTTCCCGTCTCATTGTTTACTGCGGCTTCAGCCAAAAAAATGGAAGAATATTGTCGAAATCTGATAGAGACCTGCGCTCATGATGGTGGCTTTTTTCTTGCGCCAGGGGCGGTAATTATGGATGCAAGGGAAGAGAATTTTCGCGCATATTTATCCAGTACGAAGAAATATGGTGTATACAATACAGTTACTCAGCAAGAAGATCAATTGCTCGCCAGCAGATTTTGAATATTGAGACTGAATCCGCTGTATAGGATTAACATAGAAGCGCTGCTTATGAAGTATTATGATACAGGAAACACCAACGAAGGAGCAGATACCTATCTCCCAGTACTATTTTTGAAATATAGGCTATTGCAAAAATAGTTCCGCATCCCATCTGAGCCGGAACTTGAGAATCAGATCAATGACAGAATATCCTTTAAGAAGTTTTTAGGGTTGCCTTTAGATGAGCTCTCGCCTGATCAATCTACCTTCTCCCGATTCAGGAGCAGGCTGAAGAAAGAAGTAATGACAAGGCTGAACGGCGTAGTGCTCTAGGGATTTGAGGGTAAGGGATCAGTTGTAAATGAGGGGATAGCAGTAGATGCAAGGTTGGTTAAGTCAGCAATTACACCCATAAGTAATGGTGAGATGATTTCATATTGGAATACAGCACCAAATATTATATACTTAATTCCTCGAAAAGAGATTTCTTATCAACTCAACTACCCAATAAAGAATTTCCACATTTAAATAAGAGATGTGAAAATGATAAACTGTCGTGATAAATGGGCGATGTTAATAGATATCACTAATAGGTGTAATCGTAATTGCACTTACTGTACCCGATATGATCGCCATGTACAATCTTCAAGTTATGTAATGAACTTAGAATATTTTGAACGGGCATTAATATTTTATGAGAGAAAGATGAGTTTACTACTATAGATTGGGAGAACTATGAATGTTAGAAACACTTACCTTTGTTTACAATGAAGAATTTCTTTTACCGTTCTACTTAAAACACTATAATTTCTGTGACAAGTTGAACATAATCTATGATACAGATAGCACAGATAATACTCTTGAATTGCTAAAATCAAATCCAAAAGTAAATATAATTCCTTTTACTTTTGAAGACGGCATGGATGATAGGGTTAAAGTAGATTTTATTAATTAATCTGTTTAAACCACTACCTCTGGTAGTGGAATGATAAAAAGGTTTTACCGTTGAAGTAATTGGATAAAATATACCTCCCTGAAGGGTGCCCCCTAAAAAAGGGAGGTATAATAATGAGTAAGCGGTTTAAGAAATTATCACATACGATATATGAATGTAAATATCACTTTGCAATCTGTCCTAAATATCGATTTAGGATATTCAAAGGTGAGATAGCTGAGTATGTTAAACAGCAAATCTATATTCTTTGTAATCAGAAGGAATTAGTAGAGCTATTGGAGTTGAATGTACAGTTGGATCATATTCATCTGGTGATGTCGATTCCGCCTAAGTATTCTGTGTCTTCAGTAATGGGATTTCTGAAAGGGAAGTTGGCCTTAAGATTATTCCAAAGATATGAGAAGTTAGGAAAAAGATATTGGGGACGTCATCTGTGGGCCAGAGGCTACTGTGTAAGTACAGTAGGTCTCAACGAGCAACAGATTAGAGAATACGTGAAATGGCAAGAGAAGAAAGAAAAGGAAATCGAATAGGCACAATTAAATATGTTCGAATAGGGAAATAAAACCAGGGGTACCTTTTAGGACTAACAACATCAAGCCACCGCCTCTGGCGGTGGTAAATTGACATTACTTACAAAACCCTAAAAGCAGCCGTAATTATTAACGCGGATTGTGATGAATTTGTATTCACTAATTTGACTTCGTAACTTTACCACATAGCTTATTCTAAGTGGATCGATAATTTATTTCGACGTGTGTGAGAGTCTATAGCTTTTTGCCTTTGAGTATGGCGGTATTCCATT
>JASFHE010000643.1:0-4020 GCA_050123415.1 Desulfobacteraceae bacterium
CTTGGTCTCTGCATACCTATAAAAAACAGGTGAATCCAAAAAGTTTGTTATAGGTATGCAGAGACCAAGTTCAAGAAGTTACTGGAAAATTCCCCTGTTCAACAGGGGCGTGTCACCGGTTAAGGCTGAAGATCCTGAGGTCGCGCCAATGATTGCCAGATGTGTCAATGACAAGAAAACCATGATGGCTACATATACCTATGATGCCCTTAAGCTTGCTGATGTGCTTGTTGTGGATGTCCAGTGTGACTATATGAAGAACGATCTTGGTGATCTCAAGACAGGGCATGCCGAGATTACTGCATTAGAAGAAAGTTTTAAAATAATCGGTGAAAAGATCAGTCCTGAATGCCTTGTGCTGATTGAAACAACAGTACCTCCGGGAACAACCGAATATGTCGCATACCCCCATGTAAAAAAGGCATTCAGGAAAAGGGGCATTGATAAGGAACCTCTCCTGGCCCACAGCTATGAAAGGGTCATGCCCGGAAAGAATTATGTGAGTTCTGTGAGGGATTTCTGGCGTGTCTGCAGCGGGATAAACGATGAAAGCAGAAAAAGGGTCACAAATTTTCTTTCAGATGTCCTGAACGTTGAAAATTATCCTCTTACAGTTCTTGACAAGCCTATTGAAAGTGAAACCTGTAAAATCGTTGAGAACAGTTACCGGGCAACCATCCTTGCCTTTATGGATGAATGGAGTCAGTTTGCCGAGACAAATGGAGTTGATATTATCAAGGTTATTAATGCCATCAAGATTAGGCCTACCCATAACAATATGATATTCCCCGGCCCTGGCATTGGCGGTTACTGTCTTCCAAAGGACGGAGGGCTCGGGCTGTGGGCATATAAACATCTCATGGGCTTTGAAAACGAAATTTTCAAGATTACTCCTGAGGCAATAAATATTAATGATACAAGGGCCCTGCATGCTGCGCAGATAGCCCGTGATGCCCTGAGAAATATGGGTAAGATTGTCGCTGCTTCCCAGGTAACAGTACTCGGTGCCTCATACCGGGAAGATGTCGGTGATACCAGATACAGCGGCTCAGAGATCATTGTAAGAAAACTGACCGAGATGGGTGCAGATGTACTTGCCCATGATCCATATGTGGAACACTGGTGGGAACTGGAAAACCAGGAAACATATCCTGCTGTAGGAGCAAGCTGGTCAAGGTTTTTCAGAAACCAGGAACACCTCACGGAATTCAGGATGACCAAGTCACTTGCAGATGCTGTTAAAGGTGCAGACTGCATCATCCTGGCTGTAAGGCATCAGGAATATCTTGACCTTGATCCGGATGAAGTTGTGAAAATGGTCGGCGATCCTGCAGCAGTCATTGACTGCTTTGGAATACTTGATGATAAAAAGATTGAAAGGTATTTCCAGCTTGGGTGTGAGGTTAAAGGACTTGGAAGAGGCCATATAAACCGGATCAAGAAAAAAGTACGTAAACAAAAGATGGGGAAATGATGAAAGCAGGTTCAAGGTGCATGGCTCAAGGTAAAGGCCTTTCCCTGTGCCCTGCGCCTTGAACCATGAGCCTGCTTTTTTAATTCAGCTCAATATCACTTTGCCCGGCAGCCTGCATTGCTCTCCAGAAACACCAAATAAGTCCGCCAAATATTATCAGAAATGCCACTGCAAGAACAATATATGCCGCATTACCTAGCTGCTGTGGTTCGAATGTAGTTGCTGAACTCGTTACTTTACTAACTTCAGATGCTGTTTTTGATGCGAGAAGGTCAGCCTTAATTTTTGACAGCCGAATAAGGCCCGAAATAATGCCAATAATTGCTGCAAGCGGCGGTAATGAAAAAATAGGCCAAAGAGGGCCTGTGCTTTTACTGTCAGCATCTTTTATATTATTTTCAACAGGTCTGGCTCTTCGAATAAAAAAGAAAACAACAGGTATCTGGATAAAAAAGATGTATCCGCATAGTGTGACAATCTTTGTGTTCCATGCAAATCCTTCCCGAACAGTGGGATCGTCTACACTTTTTAGAAATTCGGGTGAAAGCCAGATTTTATCAGCCACAAAATCACTGACACTCCAGCAGATAAGGCTGAGCAAAAATAAGGGTGCAACATAGCGAATTACTATATCCCACCAAATCCCGATATTCCAGTCAGATCGTTCATTGGCGTGTTCACGCATCTTTTTAAGGAACTCACCTTTCCACGCATATCCAATGACCAGACATTCAGCTAGGGCGACAGATAGTATTCCAAAGGGGCCGTTAATCTGGTCGTCAAAGAGTCCAAGCCAGTTTAGCCCGCCTTTTCCGGAGGTGAAAACCAGACTGATTGAAGCGCCTATGAGACAAATGACCGGAAGGGTCCAGCTTTTTTTCCAGGAAGAGGTTTTATTATCGTTAATAGACGCCTGTACAGCTTCGACAATTGAAAAAGCTGAATCAATCCCGAGAGTGAGTAACGCAATAAAAAATAAAAGACTGAAGACCGCGGCGCCTGCTGGAAGCTGTGCCAGGGCATAAGGGTAGACTGCAAAAAGCAAGACCCGGGCCTTCAGCAACCGCCTTGTCCACCGGTACATTAATCAGCATTGCCATATTTCCAAGGGTGGCAAATACCGCAATACCCGCAATAAAAGAGGTGGCCAGATCACCAATCCCGATAATAGCTGCGTTGTTATTCAGATCAGATTTACGGTGTAAGAAGGAAGCGTATGAAAGCATGACCGCAAAACCAAGGCTTAACGAGAAGAATACCTGAGTGAAGGCCAATCGCCATGTATCAGCCTCGGCAAGTTTGGACCATTCGGGATTGAGGTAAAAAGAAAGACCAGTTGTGGCTCCTTCAAGTGTTACTCCCCGAATAGCCAGGACAAATAGCATTAACCATGGAAGTGGCACTGTAATTAAGACAACTTTACTTACCCATTTTACACCTTTAAACAGGCAGAAGTAAATAAATGTCCAGCTTAACAGCATACCGATGACAACAGGGCCGCGTAAAACGCCAAGTGAAAGTGTTTCTTCATAATCAAGCATACCCGTGAAAAAAGCTTCTTTTGCTGCATTGACTCCATCGGCGCCGGTACCTGATGCCCAGGGAAGAGTTACACCGAAAAGCCCTATGACACTGTCCCCTAACATGACTAATGAATAGCCAAGGATAACTACATAGTAAGTTATGATTACAAAAGCTAAAGCTGCTAACCACCAGCCGACAAACCGGTATTTCCTGACAATTCGTCCAAATGCGCCGGGTGGTGAGTTTTGAGCCCAGTGTCCCACACTGAACTCCATGATGAGAAGAGGGAGGCCAATGACTACCATGGCCAAAAGGTATGGAATGAGGAAGGCTCCTCCTCCACAGTTATACAATTTATAGGGGAATCCCCAAAGATTTCCAAGACCGACTGCTGACCCAATGGCAGCAAGGACGAATGCTCCTCTTGATCCCCAGGCTTCACGTTTATTACCGGTTTCCGCCATATTGTTTTCCTTATGTGAATTTAAAGTTTATATAACAGGAGCAAAATGAAAAATCAAAGTATGTTTGGATTTTAAGAATTAAAATGGTTAATGCGGCAACAGTCGGATGAAAAAGTAAAAAAAGATATTATTTTTTATTTTTGATGGCAGGTAAGTAAGTATTTATATATTTCAAACTTTTTTCCAAGGTGATATCGGTAATATCAATATCATTTTCGATTTTAGAAAGAGTTATGTAAATAATCGTAATAAGAATTATAAGGTGCCGTCTTTTCAGAATGATTCGCAGGAACAGTGAGATATCACCTTGGAAAAATCCTTGAAACACTTTCATACATCTTTTCCGGTTACATAAAGTAAAAATTTATATAAGTCAAGTATAAAATACCATATGTTGATTTTTTTTTATTAATGCTCAATATATGCCGATTATTTAATTTGACTTTGTAAAGATTGTGATTGCACAATAAATAAAAAAAATGTATAAGATAATCATTATGTTAACGCCAAGAGAAAAATTCTACTGAACAAAGGAGCCAATCTTATGCAACCCCTCTC
>JASFHE010000644.1:0-4010 GCA_050123415.1 Desulfobacteraceae bacterium
TGCTATGGTTCCCATCTCCCTTACATGCGGAGTAGCGACCCTTGAGGCTGCCTGTGCAAGTGCAGTATAATTTTTCTGTACAGCCGGGTCAGCCGCGATATCTGCCAGACGGGTTGTTGCGCCTATCTTCAGCATGTTTTTTTCTTCCCTGATATAGTCAAGGCCCGGAACGGTCTTGAGGTTTATCAGGGTTGCGGGGTAGTCGCGAAGGATATTGTCCTTTAATGTACCAATCAGGTCTGTCCCTCCGGCTATAAGGATTGTTTTACCGTCAGCAAGGGCGGTTTTAATTTCTGCCAGTGATGTTGCGTTTACGTGATTAAATGGTCTCATTTATTTCTCCTTTTGCTTATCGTTTAAGATTAAAGGGATGTAACCCTGAACCTTAAACCGCTTGTCCCGCCATAGCCTTGTGCGACGGCGGATAAACCGTAAACCGAATAAATTATGCTTTACCTAATGCTTTGAGCACCTTGTCCGGCGTAGCCGGCGGATCCACCCATTTACCAATAGCGTTATAGATTGCGGCGATTACCAGATGTGTATTTGCCAGAGAATGACTTATACCATTAGCTCCATAGCAGGCGTTTCCTGCACGTGTTTCCAGAAATTCCGATTCAACCGGAGCATGATCAACAATCGTCGGTTTTTTATACTCAAACATATTTGTACTTAACCTTACACCGGTTTTTTCGTCGAATATAAATTCTTCATACAACTGACAGCCTTCACTGAAGAACATAACCTGCTCAATCTGGCTCTCCAGTGATGTGCGGCGCATTATTTTGCCCGGATCAGCAACAACACCAAACTTGACTATTTCAACTTCACCTGTCTCAGTATCTACTGCAACTTCACACATGGCTACATTCATTGTATCAAGCTGCTTACCCTGGTGTGTCCAGAGAGCTGCCGGAGGTCTGCCTGAGTATGTTGCAAGCAGAGTGGATTTTACAGCCTGTGCAAGTGGAAGTCCCTTGTCCGGATTATTTTTTAAAACTACTTTGCCATCCTGCATATCCAGATCTTCCGGGTTGGCGCCCTTAAATGGGTTGGGAGCCTGTTTTGCACCGAAACCGCCGAATCCACTGGGTGGGGGAGGATTGTTTGCCTCTTCAACCGCTGCTTCAAGAATCTTCTTTTTTAAGATATTTGCGCATTCTTTTAAGGCCCAGCCCGAAGCGGTTGTTCCGTCGCTGCCTCCTCCCCAGGGTCTGTAGGCAGCATGGTGATCAAGTGTGGATTTAATATCCTCGTACTTCAGGCCCAACTCCTCTGCTACAACCATCATGTTTGCTTCCTGGATATAATTACCTATGACTGCACCGCTGGTCTCCAGATGTACTGCACCATTTTTTAGCTCAAGTGTCGGGTTGTATCCGGAAACCGAATGACGCGGACACTGGTTGTACCTGAAGCTTGCTCCATGCATCCTTCCGTCTTTAAGCTTCTTTTTGCCTGTATCGTGCCATTCCCAGTTCATCATCTTTTTCGATGACTCAATACACGCTTCAAGGCTTGGGAGAGGGTCGGGATCTTCCTGGGATGTTGGTCCGTGTACATTTATTCTTGCGATCTCTATGGGGTCTTTACCCAGTTTTTCCGCTATCATATGAATTGCAACGGTAACTGCATCCCAGTTCATTGGATTGTGCTGGCCGCTGGTCCACATTTTGCCACGGTTACTGTCAACCATATCCATGTTCTGTCTAATGTTCTTGCATCTTGTGGTATAATAAGGGCCGTACATCTGATCCATTGAAGTTCCGAAGTTTGTGCTGCCCTGGATTCCTGCGTCTGCAATTGAGAAATCGTCCATAGCCGTAATAAGACCGTTCTTTTTAAAACCAACCTTAAGATGTATGTATCGAAGGTTCAGGTTAAAATCATACTGATCATAACGGCTGTTGACGCATCGAACGGGTCTTCCGGTCCTTTTGGCGAGCAAAGGGGTTACCAGCTGAGATTTTCGTGTTCCCCAGTCGCAGTATCTTCCTCCAACAAAAAAACATTCCTGAAACGCCTTTTCCGGAGCTACTCCGGCCATTCCTACTGCCTGGCCATGTCCCCAGGGAACCCCTTCAATACGAAGATTTTTTCCGGGTCCGTGGTAGGGACTGTCGAACCAATAGGCTACAGAGCCTATAGGATTAGGTATATGTCCAGCAAAGGAAGGTGTGTTTATGTCACATTCAATAATATGATCGGCTTCCCTGAAACCTTTCTCCACATCTCCGGCATTATTCTGGCTGGAATAGGAGACATTTCCCTGCTTGGGTTTTTGTTTTCCTCCTCCGCCAAATCCTCCGAAACCGCCCTGGCGTTTAGGCGCGGGAGGACGAATAACAGGGGCGCCAGGCTCTCTTCCTTTAAGAATATCTACAACATGAGGCAGTTCTTCCCATTCACTGTCTTTCGTTAGTTGCCTTAAGGCCTCTTCACAGATATCTTCATTCTCGGCTACCACGATTGCGCCGATTATACCGCCTTCCTGGTCAGCAGTATTGGTTATAAAAGGCTGGGGTGGGCCCATCATAAAGCCTCCTCCTCCGCCTCCCATGTTTTTGATATCGTCATCTTCCCATGTAAGGATATCGACAACTCCGGGAATTTTCATGGCATTGCTTATATCCATCTTTTTAATTCTTGCGTTTGCATAGGGGCTTCTCAGAAATTTTGCTTCAAGCATGTCAGGAAATACATAGTCTGCCCCGAATTTTGCTATCCCCATTGCCTGGGAGAAGGACAATCTGCCCGGAAGGTTCGGCTTTCCAACAACCCTGAAATTTTCTCTTTGTCCGTTTACACCTGCTAAATCGGCCATGTTATGTACCTCCTTTTATTATCGGGGCTGCTTCCATGATAGCTGTCGGATGACGGTGATAGGTGCCGCAGCAGCAGATGTTGCCGGCAAGTGCCTGTTTGCAGTCCTCTTCGGTCGGGTTTGAATTTTTGTCCAGCAGGGACTTGGCGGTAACAAGCATTCCTGGCGTACAGTAACCGCACTGCATGGCATCCCATTTACAGTATGAATCAATAAGAGGTCTCCACTTGGGATCGGCCGCAATACCTTCAACCGTTTGAATGGACTTTCCTTCACACTCGACAGCAAGTGTAGTACAGGAGAGTATTGCTCTTCCATCCATTATGACTGTACATGAACCGCAGGCGCCACGGTCACACATATGTTTCGCACCGGTAAGACCCAGTTTAAACTGAAGTGTGCGCTGGAGTGTCCAGTGGGGCTCAATCAGCACCTCACAATCTTCCCCGTTTATATTAAGCTTTGTTTTGACCGGAAAGACATGTTCGGGGTGATCTGTTTTAAAATGGTTTTTTAATTCCGCAAAACTGCTGAAATTCTTACTGCAAACGGGGCAGCGGAATTGTGTAACGGTCTTGGGAACCGCTTTGACTGCGGCAGCGGCCTGTGCCATTTCGGGCCTGAGTGTCATTCCGGCTGCACCAAGGGCGCTTCCTCCAATAATAACACCGGCATTCTTCAGAAAGTTTCTACGGTTTACATTGTTTAATTCATCCGCCATGTTCTAGTCTCCTGATATTGAGTTAATAAAATTTCTGTTTTTTAGCTCAAGTATTTTACAATTGGCTCATATACGGCAATGGCCAATTAAGAACCTATATTCCCTTCCTTTAAGCGAAAATGTCAACTTTTTTATATATTAAATATTATTTTGGTCGTCAATCCCTTGACCTAAGTCAAAAAAAGCGCTTTATCCCCCGGCAAGCTTTGCTTTGTAGCCCTGCCTGGTTATTTCGTCCAGTACAGCCTGCCTGTGGTCACCCTGAATAAGTATTTCGCCGTCCTTGATTGATCCGCCTGTTCCGCATCGGGTTTTTAATCTTTTTGCAAATTCTTTTAACTCGCTGTCTTTAAAGGGAATGTTGCCTATCACAGTAACAGTTTTTCCTTTATGTGCTTTGGTTTCGCGCATAATCCTTATGACGCCGTCCGAAGGATAATTGCGGATTGCTTTGCTGCCTTCGCT
>JASFHE010000645.1:0-4002 GCA_050123415.1 Desulfobacteraceae bacterium
GAGAGGGGTTGCATAAGATTGGCTCCTTTGTTCAGTAGAATTTTTCTCTTGGCGTTAACATAATGATTATCTTATACATTTTTTTTATTTATTGTGCAATCACAATCTTTACAAAGTCAAAGTAATAGAGTAATATATATACTTTCTTAACATGGCATCAACTCCTTTATTAATAAAACAGTTACAGGCATATGTATTCAGCCCGATCTAAAAGATATATAATCCTGTTTATTAAGTAGTTTTGCAGCCCACTAAGTTACTTATTCTTTTTAACTTCGAGTATAAATGACAGAGGTATTTCTTTATGGTCAAGATGTTCAAACATATCTGAAATATCATAGTCAAACTCATCCATAGCCAGGATCTTCAGACCGGAAAGACATATTGCATTGATTATTTCTGAAAACTGATGAGTATAACTTGTGAATGTTTTTGAATTATAATTATTCTTTGTCATATAATACATGCCATCATTTTCAATCCATTCCTTTTTAAAATAGGTATGCATTAATTTTGAAGGATTAGTTTTATCAAAACATTCCTCTTCAATAGTAGCAAACATATTCGCCACAGGATGCATTTCGTTAATCAGCAGAAAACCATTTTTTGCCAGGCACTTCGAAACCTTATCAAATAAACTGTTCAGCTCTCTGAACCAGCAGAAAACTCCGATAGTAATAATGATTAGATCAAATTTCTGATAATATTCTTTTCCGATATCTAGAATATTTGTTTGTATAAACTTACAGTTTATGTCCAATTCCTCTGCTTTATTATTTGCGAAATCAGTCTGGTTCTCAGCAATATCGAATCCAAATCCTTCCTTTGCCCCGCTGTTTTTCACAAGAGAAAGCAGTTCACGCCCATTATTTGAAAAAAACTGGGCAACTGTTTTATCCCTGAGGTCATACCTTTTAAAAACCTCTATCATCTCCGGCTGAAAAAACGGATATATTTCTTTTTTTATTCTATCAGGGATATCATCTCCCCACCCTTCATATCTGTTATCAAACGCTTCTTCCCAGGCTTCTTTGTTGCTCAATATATAGTCCATCATTGTTCCCGATTAATTAAGTATTTTTTCATATCGGATATCCTTTCAGATTTATTCTATACAGATTATGAGGCCGGCCATGAAACATCACTTCTTTCTCAAATTTCAATCTGGTTGTGAGAATTGTTACTGGCGAGAATCCTGTATCAGTTCATTTCCTCTTCATCGCAACTTATAACAATGGAAACAGATGCCACTTTATGATTATCTCTAAAGTCTTTTCCTCATCCTTACTGTATCCGCGCCATCGGCCCTGTGATTATACCCCATATGAGCAGGTATGAAACCCATGGAAAGCAACAGACGGAGCATAGTAATATTGTCTGCAAACACTATTGCGTCAACCGCTTTAAAATCACTGTCCGCAGCAACCATTAAAACATATTTTAATAATTCAGTACCAATACCCTTTCCTTTGAGATCGGACTGGACACCCAATCCGATTATTTCAAAGCCTTCAACAGGATTAGCGCCAACAACAGCAATACCGCATTTGTCTTTTATTGCAGGTGGCATAATGGTTAGATTTAAATTTCCCCTGAAAGCTGGCAAGCCGGCAGAGGAAATATATTTTCAAAGTATAAGAAAAGATATTATTTTTTCTTACATACAAAATTAGCCGCATCATCCGTGCTTCCTGATCCCTTATAAACTGCGACCTTGGGATAGGGGCAAAGAGGACGTGAACGAACGACTTTTCCATCCTTTATCTGTTTAGCGATTATCTTTTCCGGAGCTTTCCCTTTCTCAACCCAGTTGACGATAGATGTAACAGGATCAAGCTGATTAGGACATTCTCCCCCGCTGCAATGGGACATACCCGGTATCATGAACAGCCTGAAAAAATCAGGTGTGTCAGGCCCGTTTACTTTAAGGGCTTCTTCGTAATAGTTAACGCCCATCATTGGCTGAAGCACAGGATCTGACCATCCATAGGTCATAAGAAGTTTTCCGCCACGTTTCCTGAAATTTGAAAGGTCAGGATCTTTTGCGTCTGCAAGTTTGCTCCATTCATCCAGCATATTTATATCTTTATTAAAATCAAATGTACTGCAGTCATAGTCAGGTTTTGGCGGTTTGTGCACAAGGTATCGCATGGTATCCCGGGCCAGACCGAAATCTGCAGGCGGTATACCTGGCTGAGAAGGTACAATAAGACCCATCCACCCGCTCTGGGTCGGGCCACCGAACATGCCGGGCATAATTGCTTCACTTCCGGGCATAAAACCGGGGAATATTTTTTTACCATTACTCATTGGGCCCTGGTAGACCTTTGCAATAGCATCGGCTTGTGCGAAGGTCAGGCAGTCAGGATTGTCTTCACCCTCTTTGCAGGCAGGTACATCTTTGGCAGGATTAAAATCACATTTCCGCGGATCATCGATTAAACCATCCTTTAATCCGTCAATATCATCACACTTTGCCATCACCCTTTCAGCTACAAGAGTCATTTTTTCGGCTGTGACAGGAGCTTCACTCAACGCCTTCTGGTTCCACATGGCACCGATGGTAAAACCGGTCTGGTCGAGCCAGGGAGCATTTGCAATAATCCCGTCAAAATCTTCAGGATAACGCTGGGCCTCTATTAAACCCTGTCTGCCACCATTAGAACATGAATTCCAGTACGAATATTTTATAGGTTTTTGATAATAGTCTGCTGTGATGCCTTTAGCAGTAACTGCTGTAAGGTGTACTGCGCGATAGGCATAGTCTATTGCCTTTTGGGGATTGCTCATAACAAATGAAGCCCCGGGTTCTTTTTGCGCGTCATGGCCTGTGTTTGTCAGAGCTATTGCAAATCCCTTGGTTACAGCCTCTTTTATCTGGGGAACCTGCATGGGATCATCAAGGGCCTGACCAGCATGACCGCCATTACCTATCATATAAAACCTGCCATTCCACTTTTCGGGAAGATTTACTTCAAAAACGATTTGAGGATCAAGTATTCCCCTTACCTTGCAGAAACCCGGAGTGCTGCCTTCAGCCGGTATTACTTGTGCCCCAAGCTGTATCAGATCACCGGCCTTAAAACTGCTCATCGATTCACATGTCCTGGAGGGGATAATATCTGCCTTTGTATAGTCTGCATCCACATTCACTGCTTCATTTGACGGTAGATTCTTATTCGGCAAATCCTTTTCGCAGGCACTGATTAAAAGACAAATCAAAATAATAATTACCTTGCTAAAAAGATGCATTGGTTGAATTTTTTTAATGTTTTTTTTCTCCATTTTCCCTCCTATTTTTAAATGTTGTGCTCACTCCTGTTTATCACATCATCCTGTATACCCGGAGATAACTGTGTAAAATAGGCGCTGAAACCGCCTATCCTTACAATGAGATCCTTATGTTTTTCAGGATGTTTTTTAACAGTTTCGCACGGCGTATCTCAATATCTTCACCCTCGATCTCATGCCATGACTCTACTGTCCATTTTTCTCTGTCGGCAACAAGCCTCCACCCGGATGAATTCACTGCCTGTTTCCATTGCCGGATTCGATTGCTGAGCTGCAGTTCATCAATTTTCTGAAGCAGCCCGTTGTTAATATCAGTCACTTCAGTCTCCTCAAAATCAAAAAACACCAATAACAATAATTGATTAAATATCTAATAAAATTAAGCAGATATTATTAATATGTCGATTAAATGTAAACAATAAAATATTACGATTATGCTGTAATATCCGAAAGTTATAGAAGCTTCAGCCACTTAGCGGGGATATAATAATGTTGTGACAAACCGAATTTTTGATTATATATTGCTGAAAGTTCTCTTGAAGGTACAACAGGATTTTTTAAAAACTTTTTCAATCCATAGATTTGAATTGCATAAATATGTTTAAAATGATGGGATTACTATGACCTACAGTGATATTAAACTATTTGTGATGAGCGGTACAGGAAATACCTATCGAGTTGCTCAATGGGTGAAGGAGATTGCCGGACACC
>JASFHE010000646.1:0-3993 GCA_050123415.1 Desulfobacteraceae bacterium
TAGCGGTAGAAAGGCCCTTTGTAGAAGACTTATTACAGGAGTATGTACCCTGTCCCCTGAAAGTATGGCAATAAACCATACTACCATATAGAACTGAAACAGCAGTTGAAAGAGATTAAGAAAGCTGTATCTGGTTCCATCCAGGAATGAGACGCGAAGTATGGAAATATATAACAGCCCCCTTAAGATAACCAGGACGAGAACACTTAACAAAACGGATTTTAAATCATCCCGAACTATTGATTTAGCGGGTTTCAGAAGGTAATCTGAAATTTTGTAGATCAGGCTGTAGATGCTGTTGAAATTTGCTTCAACCGGCCTGATAAGAAGCCTGATAAGAAGCAGGACTATGAGAGTATCGATTAGAAACATTTAAATTCCTCTTGGTTTTTATTTTATTGATAATTTATACTACAGAAGTAAATAATTCAACTTGAATATAAAATAAGGTTATTTCTGGATTCGGGACAAAATGAAAAAAAAGGAAACCGGAAGCATATATACAGAGATAGACGCAAGGATTATTCCAAAATCATCGAGGAATGAAATCATTATCGGAGAAGGAGATCCGGTAAAGATAAAGGTAACTTCACCCCCTGTTGACGGCAAGGCAAATAAAGCAGTCGTCAATCTCCTTGCAAAGCAGCTAAAGGTTTCGAAAAAAGATATTCAAATTGTTTCAGGCGAAAAATCACGCAACAAGAAGATCAGAATTTATGGTGTTTCCAGATCCGAATTTTTAAAGTTGACAGGTTAAATAATATCAGCTTTGAAACTGCATATGGTGCAGTTGCCTGAATCTGCCGTCACGCGCCATAAGTTCCTTATGCGTCCCTGACTCGACAATCTTTCCCTTTTCAAGTACAAAAATCCTGTCCGCATTTCTTATTGTACTTAACCTGTGAGCAACAGCAAAAATAGTACATTTACCTTTAAGAGATTCTATGGATTTCTGGATAAGCTCTTCACTTTCGGCATCAAGGGCAGAAGCTACCTCGTCAAGGAGCAGTATAGACGGTTTTATAAGTATTGCTCTTGCAATAGAGATTCGCTGTTTTTGTCCGCCTGACAGCAAAGACCCTCTGTCTCCAACCAGGGTTTCATATTGATCAGGCTGTTCCATGATAAAGTTATGGGCATGGGCTGCAGTGGCCGCATCTGTAACTGCTTTCATATTTGCATTAGAAGATCTGCAGTCAATATTGTTTAATATTGTATCATTGAAAAGAAGTACCTCCTGGCTGACAATTCCTACCTGCCTGCGTAGAGATTCTACTGTGATGTCACGGATATCATTTCCGTCAACCATGATCTGCCCCTCTGTTGCATCATAAAAACGGGGAATCAGGTCCATGAGGGTGCTTTTACCTGCTCCGGTTGAGCCTACAAATGCTACCATCTCTCCTGCTTTAATATTGAATGAGATGTTGTGTAGAATAGGATTTTCTTTTTTGTATGAAAAACAGACATTCTTAAATTCAATTGATTTATTATGTCTTGGTAGAATTACTGCATTTTCTTTATCTTCAATATCCGGTTTTGTATTTAAAATCCCGAATACCCTTTCGGTCGCGCCCTGAAGGGTTTTTAAATTATTATTAATAGCTGCCAGCTGTTTAACCGGGGTGTAAGTCCTGGACAATGCGTAAAATAATCCCATTAACTCACCCAAAGTATGATTAAAATATACCTTCCCCATTATTAGAATGGTCGGAATAATTAAAGCCATTACTAAATCCATCAATGGGACCAGACCCAACAGCCATCGATTCCAGTGCATGGTTTTTTTATAAAGAATATTCGCCACTTCCTGAAATTTTCCGGAGTGGTTTTTAGCTGTACAGAAACCCTGAACTACTTTGAGACAGAGTAGTGTTTCCTGGTATGCAAATGTAACATCAGCGGTAGACTCCTGAACTCTTTTAGAATGTTTTTTTACCTTGCGTCCGAACAATCGTATGAGTCCAAGAATTATTGGCGTAGTTATCAGGACGATTAGTGTTAACTTATAATTCATCTTAAGTGCAGAAAGTAAGAAAACTAAACCCATTAGAGGCTGCATGACCAAACCAATAATAATGTCGGATATTGTGGCCTGCATTACAGTTAGATCAGCTGTTGATCTTGATATTAGTGCTCCGGTCTTGTGTTCATGATAAAACCCCTGATGGAGTGAGATGAACTTGTTGTACAGATCTATCCTTATCGATCTGATAGCTCTATTGGAAAAAGCCGCTGCTGCAATACGACTCATGTAGATTGTAATTGATCTGAAAATTGTTGAAATAAGCCAGATAATAGCGAGCAGTATTAAAAGTGAGTTAGAAGTTATATCTTCAACAAATTTTCGATTTTCCAGCTTGATTGGGAATGATGAGTCGGGATCCCACACCGGTAGTTTGATGCTCAAAGATACAAGTTCAGTGTCCTTAGCCATACCCTTATCAACTAAAGAAGGGAGTATTTCAGCAGGCACTACTGCCAGAAAAGATGCTATACAGGCAGGAAGTATGGCGCATAACATTAACAGCCTGTACTTTTTTACATATTTTGCAATTTCTTTACCAAGTATTTTATCCAGCATATAATCAGTGAATCTCCTTTATATACGGCAGTTTTATTTTTTCTGCTTTTACATCAAGATCAATAGCACTATTTTTTAAAAGAATAAATATCAATTATGGCAGGCAGTACAGAAGGTCATTTTTTAATGTTCATCAATAAATATATCCCCGATAGTGAAAATAAAATATTTGCCGTCCATGCTGATAGAAGAGGTGGTAATATTCCTGCCAGTCCAAAGGCCTGTGCAGAGCCCGTTGTTACAAGTAAAATAAAAAAGGTGAAAATACCGAGTGTAACGGCAAGGGGGATCCCGTTAATTTTCTCCCATAATCCTAATGGAATTGCAATAAGAGCTAAAACAACAGCCATGAACGGATTTGAAAGTTTCATGTAAAGGTTAACCAGGTCTGCCGTATTGTCGAATCCTTCTGCTTTGTCTTCTTCGGCGTGTCTTTTTAACTCCGCGTAACTTATATTTTCGGATTTTCTCTTTTTAGTAATAAATGTCTCGGGAGTCTCCGGGATTTTTAGAATACAGCGAGACTGTTTTGTGGTGCTGTATGTATTATCCTTTTCCAGTGTCAGTATTTTTGCATTTTTGATTTCCCATACTCCATCTATCCACCGGCAGGTTTCACCGCTGATTTTTTGCGTAATATTAAATTGATCATCAAAAAAATAAAAAACCGGGTCATTTATGGTTTTTGTTTCCGTATTAAAATGTTTAATCCAGTAAATACTGTTTTTTGATTTATACCACTCCAGGTAGCTTGCCTGATGCCGTTTTTTTACTTCAATCTCCATTATTTCGTTACTTCTGGTGCTGGTATATGGAACAATTATTTCAGCTAATAAGAATGAGAAGATACTTATTAATAGAGAGATCAGTATTACCGGTTGAAAAACCTTATAAAGGTTGATACCGCAGGCCTTTATTGCCATGACTTCCTTATTTTTTTTCATCTGGCAAATGACAACAACAATGGAGATCATTGTGGCTGCGGGAATGACATCCATAACCATGGTTGGTATTTTATATAAAAAAAAGAATAGAGTTAAAACCAGCGGCACATCGGCTTTAACAAAATCATCAATTTTCTGGATAAAATCTACTACCAGATACAACAGAACAAAGATGAAGTTGCACAGTAAGAATATGTTTATAATCTGTTTTGAAATATATTTTGTTATTACCTTCATCTATTTAATGCCGAAACTGATTGTCCTCTTATGAAATACTCTTTTTTTAACATTTTTGATTTTATTGTTCCGGAACGAAAAAATATCTTTCCGGTATTATTAATCAAGTTTCTCAAGCGCCCAGTCTTCAATGTCAATCTCCATTGATCTGTTCAATAACTCAACAGAGACAACTACCTTGCGACCCTGTCCCTTGTGACGGAGGTAAAAACCTGTGAGGTTCTTCAA
>JASFHE010000647.1:0-3990 GCA_050123415.1 Desulfobacteraceae bacterium
GCACTGGTGAGTATTGATCTTATGGAAGGTCCGGGGCCGTCACCGCAGAACCATTCATCAGTAGAACCAAGGGCGCCCGAGCGTACTATTTCACCTTCGGGTGTTACCCACTCAATGGCCAGATGGTTTCGGTCATCACCGCCTGTACTCTGATCAAGGTGGCCGTGCCCCCTCAGCATGGCAGAACAGTTGCTTCCTGCTCCCTTTACATTAAAATGCAGTCCCTTTTTAAAACACTCTGCCTGAAGTTCTGCCGTAATTACGTAGGGTTCTATAACCGCATACATATTCTTCTCGTTAATCTCGATTATGCGGTTCATTCTTCTCATATCCAGATAAAGAACATCCTTTTCAAAGGCGCCTGTCCATCCGGTTGCCACTGCACTGAACCGAAGATTATGGCGGTTACATGCTTTGATTATGGCCTGAACCTGCGCAGTGTTTTCAGGAAGAATGACTGCTCCCAGATCAGAACCATGGTAGGAAGGCATGATTGCAGGATCATTACAGATGTATTCTTCTCCGACCACATCTTCCAACTCTCTGTATACTTCTTTTTTTAGAGCCATTTTATATTCCCCCTTTCCTAGATTGATTCCGCTACAAGTTCAACAATATCATAAACCTTCATCCGGGTTCCGGTTTCTTCAATTGCTTCATTTAATGTCTTTTCGCACCACGGGCATGCTGTAACGACAGCTTCAGCTCCGGATGCAATGGCCTCAAATATCCTTTCGGTCGCGGTCCACTGGGCAAAATCAGGGTTGGAGTCCGTAACACCGCCCCCGGCACCGCAGCACCATGCATATTCTTTTATTCTTTCCATTTCGTTAAGTTTAATACCCGGAATGCTTTTAATGACATCCCTTGGCGGTTCATAAACACCCTTTCTTCCTCTCCTGTATTCCTTTGGCGGATCAAAAACAAACTTATCACCGGGGATTTTTTTGCCTTTATAGTCAATCCAGGGTTCTCCAAGTCTTCCAAGACGGCATGGATCATGATATGTAACTACCATATCAATTTCTTTTCTGGGTTTCAGTTTGCCCTCTTTTATCAGCATGTCGATATATTCGGAAATATGCAGTACCTCAAGGTCTCCTTTAAGGTTATACTTATCATAAAGTACCTTAAATGCGTGGTATCCATCCGCACAGGCTGTTACAACCGTTTTTATACCTGCCTTTTTTATCATGGTCATATTCTTTTTTGCCTGTTTGAGGAATTCATTTTCATATCCCATCTGATAGGCCCGGCCTCCGCAGCAGGTCTCGTTATTCCCCGCTATACCGAAGTTGACTTTTGCCTTTTTAAGAATCTTTGCCGTTGCCTGTGCAAGCTTATGCATATCTTTATTATAACTGGTAAGGCATCCAACATGAAAAAGTACATCTACCTTTTGTCTCGTTGCGTCCTTAAGTTTAAGTCCTCTGGCCCAGTCAGCTCTTTTACCTTTAGTCGGGACCATGGCTCCGGTTTTTTTAAGGCCCTTAATTACCTTATCAAGTTCCGCGTTGGTCTTTCCTTCTGCCACACACTTGAGCCGGAGTTCATTTATAGGCTCCTGGAGTTCCATGTCCATTGCGTAATTGCATGAGACACCGCAGGCGCCGCACATCTGGCAGTTATAAACAATGTCCAGAAACCTGTCTGTATATTTAAATCCGTCTTTAATACCTGCTGCTATAATATCGGCTCTTCCGCCGCCTGAATAACTGTGAAACTGATATCTTGCTATGCTTGGACATACATATGAAAAATCATAGCTTTTTACCTGCTGCAAAGGGATGAATTTGCAGGCTGAACACCGGCAACACATATTTACATCGCCCTGATATTGCTCTAATGCCATCTTTGCTACCTCCTGTATTGGTTCAGTGATTTAATATTGTTTTAGAAACATACCTTGCCGGGATTCATTACATAGTTTGGATCAAATATCTTTTTGACCCTTCGTAATGCATCGGTGGTAGCTGCGTCCCTGTTATAAATCCAGTTTGCTTCATCACCATACGGCCTTGAAAAGAACGCGCCCATATTCATCAGGTTTTTGGTCGCCTGAGAGGCAAGATCTTTTACCCTGGCGGTTTCAGCATAACTGTAAGGATCATAAAACATATTAAACTCACAATGATATCCTGTGCCCTGTACAATAGGCTGGATATAAATACCAAGTTCCGTAGGCGAATAGCCGGATTCAGTGGCCATTTCTTTCATGGCATCTATCTGTCCATCGATCTGATCATAAATGGTCAGGAAAAATACATCCTGGTTTGATCCCTTTAAACGGAGTTTCCAGTAGGGCTCTTCAGAGGGCTGCTGTACCTTTTTCAGCATTGCATCGGCTGATACAACACCAACCGCCTTATCCGAATCCAGATCTATGCGCTGGTTCATTTCCGCAATGTCCTTGGTATAGGCAGCTATTCTTTCTTCCGGAAAATAATCATAACCGGCAATTGTATAGAAAAGGATATAGGGAGGCAGGGTATCTTTTATTTTTTGATAATCTTCGGCATTTGTAGAAAAGATTGCCGCAAGATTTGTATTATTGAGGATAAAACATTCTGTTACCATCCTGAGCCTTATAAGCCATGACATGAGATCAAGGAGCTGTGAAAGATCCTGTGAAGCCGAAAAGAAAGGCTCCTGCATTTTGGGGAGTATCTCACACCTTATGGACATCCATGTAACAATACCCATGGTTCCCTGTGCCCCCTGGATAAGCCTGTGTAAAGAGGCTGTACCGGGCCCGTATGGGGCCTTCTGTACTGCGCCGACTTTCCACTGCTGTTTTAGTGTACCCGGCCCTGCTGCCTGACCTGTCCTGAATTCTTCACCATTACCGAAGTAAATGCCTGCACAGGCCAGAGGGTCTGACATGTCCCACTGGTATCCGGGCAGTACAACCGGCTCTCTTTCAAGTATACTGCCTATCACAGACTTTGACTGCCTCGGAAGAAGAGGCATGTTAAGCCTTAAACCTTCCTTTGTACAGAGTGGTATAAGCTCTGCAAATGTTACTCCGGGTTCCACCATCGCCACCCTGCGGGCACGGTCCACGAACTCAACATTCTTCATCTTGCTGAGATCAACTATAATACTTCCTCCATTACAAGGGACCGTATCACCTTTAAAATGAGGAGTCCCTGAGCTTACAGGCACAAGAGGTGTTTTTGTTTTATTCGCAAGGTTAATTAACTTTTTAACCTCACTGTCTTTTTCGGGTGTGACTACATAAGCAGGCCTGACCCTGTTCACGAAGCTTATGTCACTGGAATAACCTTCCAGAACATCTTCCTTGTCCAGGACATTACCGGCACCTGCTATTTTCTCCAGTTTTTGTTTGTCAATCATTCCTACCCCCTTTCATTTTTATCAAAGTGCTTCAGCTATTTAGTGCCTATCCAAAAACTAACGTTTTTATTCGGTAGCTGTCAGCACTCAGCGTTCAGCTTTCAGCAAAAGGTTTTTAAAATAAAGACTTAGCTGATGGCTGATAGCTGACCGCTGAAAGCTCCATCCAGAAATTGCCTCTATTCTGAATGGGCACTATTTATTAAATACCTATCTTATTGATTTTTCAGCATTGTGAAGGGCAATTATGTAAGAGACACTGGTTATTGTCAAGAGATATAGTTCCGTATTCCGAAATAATTCCCTCTACTTTGTCTCTCAGTTTATTTCCCCTGCCAGCCTATAAGGTAAAAGACAGGTATCAATAACACTACAGTATAACCTGCTGCCTTAACTTTAAGTGGAATTGATAAATATTGACGCAATAAGCTAAATAATGTACAACATTAAAAGCTAAAAAGGATGCAAGTAATAATGGCCAGCCCAAATGAAAAATTAGCTGAATCTCTTAACCCAAGTTTACCATCAGCCGGACAAAAAACTAATAAAAAAGAGCAAATTGTGGATGAAAGCACTTTTAACCTATTGATATTATTGAGTGGAGGTTTTTAAACACTGAATGTAGTGCCCCAT
>JASFHE010000648.1:0-3985 GCA_050123415.1 Desulfobacteraceae bacterium
CTTTTTGAAAAAACATCGTTAATTCAGTTAGTTAATGATTCAAAATGCATAAACATAAAGCAACAATCAGATAACCAGTTGAAATTATTCGATTGTTAACCGGACATTAGTGAGTTCAGTTAATACTTCTTTTACTAAGCTACCTTCAGCTTTTCCTTTTAGATCTTTCATCGTCTGGCCTGTTAATTGCCCTATATTTTCACCACTGTTTGTGTTAATGCCTGATGTGAGAATGAAAGCTTTAATTTCTTCTTTGGACATCATTTTAGGTAGATAACTTTCTATAACATTAAGATATATTGAATCAGTTTTATTTGATTTTTCTAATACTAATTCTTCATTCTTCTTAAGACTTTTCAATATCTTCAATACGTCATCATCTGTAGGAAGTTCACCAGCTAATTTATTAAGTCTTGGAAATTCTCCCATAATAACTCGTAGAGCATTTACCCTTTCCATATTTTTTATTTTCATAGACTCTTTCAAGTCTTGTTTTAATTTATCGTACAACATTTTAATTCTCCTTACCTGTTAAAGGTTGATTATTAAACCTAATAACCTTACACCCTTTTTCACATTTCTTTTATTTCTTTCCGCTACCGCAAGGACAAGGATCATTTTTTCCTACTTTTACCATTAAGACCTCGCATCCCATTTATTGGCTAGTAACTTTAGTATTTTTGCTTCCAGTTTAATCTGTCGGCACCTTTTTTTTCTTTATTTTTCCGTTTTACCTACGTCCCCAATTCCGCTATCGTCTGAATCATCACCAGTTTCTCTCTTTTTGATTAGCTCTTTAAATGTTTCATTTTCATATTGCGCTGTCATATTCGCCATTAAACGAGTTGATTCATCGACACTAAGAAAATCAATCCGGCCATTCGGCAAAAATCGAATATTTAATAGGCCTGTCCCCATACCCGGAGGAATCATTAGTCTCCCGTTTTTAAGTTGTTCGCGAAGAAGATGAAAGCAGCGTTCAAATTCAGCGCGAGTTTTAGGGATCTGCATAGTCTCCATCATTTTGAATACCTCTTAATAAAGTAAATTGTTTTGAGAATCGACCATTGTGATTACCTCACCATTTAGCCTAAGTATCCATGCTATTTTTTTACCTTCAGGCAAACTTACAGATGCATGCTTAACAGCAAGCAAACAACCTTCCTGTACAGGTCTTCCAAAATATCGAACATCACTTGACCTACCGTTTCTCCAGCTAACACGCAAGAAATCAGATTTTTTTGCATTAATAAGCTGAGTAAAATTATGAAGAGGAAAGGCCGGAGTATATGGGCCGAAGAAAGCAAAATCAGGTTTAAGATGGCAACAGGTCTCATGTGGACTGCCTATTTCTTTATCAAGTTCAATAGTTTCTTTTGATCGAAACGAGGTATCAGTAGATGGTAAGAAGAACCCCCGTCTCACAGAAGATTCCGGAACAATAACAGCCAATACTTCTAGATAATCCCTGCCTCTGTCTTCTTTTCGCTCAATCATTTCATGATAATGCAGATAAATGTAATCCGAATTACCAATTGCCCCTGTGTAGTCCTCACTTTCAAAAGCTTTTAAAACAGTTTCTGCTGGAGAGTCAAAACCTGGAACAATTGTACATTCAGGCATTGATGGATTGAATACACGTAATATTAATTCAATTTTATAAAAATCGCGCTTAGATGCGTAATCAAAAAGAACGACATTCAACGCAAAACGTACCATTGCTTCCCATCTGTTAAGTGGCCTTGTAATCGACTCGCGAAATGAAACAGAAACTGCATTTTCAAGATTCCAAGCTTCCTGCAAATTAACAGGCCTACAAATACGGTTTAATTCTTCTTCTAAACTGACAATTAACTCTTTACTAATTAAACCGAGCTGGTGGAGTTTTTTCCACTCTCTTGACACACAATATGCCCAACGTGGAATATTAACGTCTGAGTTAGATGTCCCCAATTCAATTACACCAGACCTGAATTGTTCCTCTATTTTAGATGCTATTTCAGCGCCTTTCACTGAGCCCATATTCGCCGCTCTTTTTGCTATACGATGGAGGACCGTTAATCGACTGATGTGCCGACAGGTTTTAAGGATATTTTCCAGGTCAAGAAAACCAAATATTTGCTCCCCAATCTCAATTGGCTTTTCTGATGACATCTTGTCAAGAATACCACATAAAATTTCAGCGCTGTGTCCTGGCTTCATTGAAAAAGCTTCTTCGACAGCCTGTTGGAAATAAATCATCTCTTTTCCAACAAGCCAAGCCACCATAGCTGCTGCCTTTTCTCGCCGTAAAGCCTTTGGATGATCTAGTATCCAGAGAATAAATCTGAAGACCTCCAAAGACGCATCGCATTCTTGTTCATCTGCGAGGAAATTAAACATTGCTATATCAGCTGATGAATCACCCACCATCAAGTGTACATGTTCAATTGCATGCTTCAGTAGTTTTTTTCTTTCTTCCTCAGTTTGCAGACTTGCTATTTTTTCTAGTAAATATTCTGCGATTCTCCAATATTGTGTATGTCGTTCGGACTCTATTAATGGGGCATAAGCACGGATGATATTCTCTACATTCACCTCTTCTTCTCGCAGTATTTCTTCAGCACGAGTAGCGCTTTCCGATAGTTCACCCCATATCGACCAGCCACCATCCTGTAAAAGATGCAATGCCTTCACTGCTTGTTTTTTTGCATCTTTTATATTTCCAAGGTTTAACTGTTTTTCAGCAATTCCTAGTATGGCGTCTGCTTCTCTTGTAGCTGCTTTTTTGCCGAAGGTACCTGGTAGGTACAGTGCATCTTCATCTCGAAAATCACCCTGAGGATATGATATATCTTCAGGCGAAACAGAATTATTATCTTCTTTAATATCCACCTCGTTTAAAGGTTGTGTAATAATCTTTGAAAAGGCATGATACATATCGTCATTTAGTGTCTTTTTGAATGATTCTAAGAACTGACGCTTTAACTCAGGTGGTATTTCTGCTTCGACTATGAATTCAGTGCGGTGTACCATTTCAGAAATTGACGTTTTGCTTGTTGCATGTTGATTAATTATCTTTGCATACTCAATAGCATAATCATTCAGATGTCTTTTGTCTCCAGATTGGAAAATCTCAAGTAAAGCCCAACGTAGGCGCCAATCCAATTCTACCGAGTTTTCCACGATATCCAAAATTGCGTCTTGCTCATCTAGAGCACAACCAGGATGTCGCATGCCCACTGAGGAACTGGGTTTATCAATGAAGCCATGCTGTGCTTCAGAACGCAAATCTTCCATTGTTCCACATGACTGACGCATAAAATATCGACAACCACTCTTTACTCTACCATGACGAAATAATTCACCAATCAGAGCTGCTTTTTCATATCGTATAAATCTTTGAAATGTCATTTCTCCCGAAGCACGCTCCAGATATCCTGCTACTAAAGGTAGTGCTTCACACACATTGTTAGATTTTGGTATATTTTTTAGCACCTCTGTCATTAGTCCAAGTTGATCTTCCTTATACCAAGTAGGCCCCATTGAAACACTAAGCATATATCGATAAAGCCCTTCAGCCTCTTCATTGGCCCCAATTTTGACGAATAATGGAATTATCCTCAATAACTCAGGCACTAATTCATGCCTGTTTTCCACTCCACGGACAACATGTTCTTTCCAGATTTGAATCAGTTTGAAAACATCATCAAAAAGTTGAGGGGCAATCTCATTTGTCATGAGCTTATGCAAGACTGAAAAGATGGCATTTCGAAAACCTTCAGAGTACAAGCCTAATTGATCACTTGCCCTATTTATTAACTGATTGAGAAGTTCAGATAATTCATTCGGATAGCAATCCATTAAGACTTGTGTCAGTTGTGTCCTTTCGGCAAGCCTGAGTAGCGCTAAAAATCCGATAAAAATCTCACGCATCCTATATTTTTTCAATCCAGGCGCGGATGATTCTATTCAACGGGCGGGATAGCGTTTTTATAATTCCATG
>JASFHE010000649.1:0-3984 GCA_050123415.1 Desulfobacteraceae bacterium
ATCTGATCCTTACTGCCTCTGGCACCGGAATCTGACATCATATAGATAGAATTAAAACTCTCTGCCTTCTGCGATTTTCCATCTGGTGCGTTAACTTCCTCAACGCCCATTTCCTTCATCATTTCTGCGGTAATCTGATCATTTGCCTGGGTCCAGATATCAACTGCTTTATTTATCTTCTCGCCGTTTGTAATAAGACCGCCTTTATACTGATCTTCTATCTTTTTAATTTCCTTTTCGGCATCTTCGATTATTGTACTTTTCTTGGATGGAATCGTAACATCTTTTATACTGATAGATGTTCCTGATATAGTACTGTATTTATAACCCATGTCCTTTAGTCTGTCCGAAAGAATTACAGTAGCCTTGATTCCTGCCCGCCTGTAACATTCATTTATCAGGTTGACCAGTTTCTTTTTGGTCATTACCTGATTGATCAGAGTAAATGGAAGCTCTTCAGGCAATATTTCACTCAAAATAACCCTGCCCGTTGTTGTTTCTTCTATCTTACCATTGATCCTGACTTTTATTTTTGCATGCAGTGAAAGGGCTTCCGCATCATAGGCCATCCGCACTTCATCGGTATTGGCAAAAACCATTCCCTCACCTTTACTGTAGACTTTATCCCTGGTCATATAATAGATCCCGAGAACTATATCCTGGCTTGGAACAATTATTGGTGTACCGTCAGCTGGTGAAAGGATGTTATTTGTCGACATCATAAGCACTCTTGCTTCCACCTGTGCTTCGATGGATAGCGGCACATGAACTGCCATCTGGTCACCGTCAAAGTCTGCATTAAATGCCGTACATACCAGAGGGTGAAGCTGGATAGCTTTTCCTTCTACAAGGCTGGGCTCAAAGGCCTGAATACCCAAACGGTGGAGTGTTGGCGCACGGTTCAGGAGGATGCAGTACTCCTTTACTACATCATCAAGGGCATCCCATACTTCAGGGGTTTCTCTTTCAACCATTTTTTTTGCTGATTTTATTGTTGTGGCAAATCCTTTTTCATCAAGCTTGTTATATATAAAGGGTTTGAACAGCTCAAGAGCCATCTTCTTTGGAAGTCCGCACTGATGCAACCTCAGGTCGGGACCAACCGTAATTACTGAACGTCCTGAATAGTCTACACGCTTTCCAAGAAGATTCTGCCTGAAGCGGCCCTGCTTACCTTTAAGCATATCACTGAGTGATTTGAACGGTCTTTTATTGGCACCTGTAACAACCTTACCTCTTCGTCCGTTATCAAAAAGGACATCTACAGATTCCTGAAGCATCCTCTTTTCATTACGAACAATGATATCAGGAGCATTCAATTCGAGAAGCCTTTTCAGCCTGTTATTTCTGTTAATAACCCTGCGGTAAAGATCATTGAGATCCGATGTGGCAAACCTTCCGCCATCCAGCGGGACAAGGGGCCTGAGATCAGGAGGCAGAACAGGTATAACATTCATGATAGTCCATTCAGGCCTGTTCTTTGAGTCCTTGAATGCGTCTATAACTTTAAGGCGTTTTGTAAGTTTTTTCCTTTTTGCTTCTGACCTGGTGCTGACCATTTCTTCCCTGAGACTGGTTGAAAGACTTTCGAGGTCCAGCTCCATAAGCATTTTCTGAATTGCTTCGGCTCCAACACCGTACTCAAACCTGTCACCATAGTCTTCCTTTGCTCTAATAAGCTGCTCGTCATTAAGTAATGAGCTTTTGACAAGAGGAGTATCTTTAGGATCGATAACAATAAAGTTTTCAAAATAGAGAACTCTCTCAAGATCTTTCAGGGTAAGATCAAGCAGATTACCAATCTTGGAAGGAAGACACTTGAGAAACCATATATGCGCAACAGGAGAAGCAAGCTTGATATGCCCCATACGTTCCCGGCGCACCTTTGATTGTATTACTTCAACACCGCATTTCTCGCAGATAATGCCACGGTGCTTCATTCTTTTATATTTACCGCAGTTACATTCGTAATCTTTAATCGGCCCGAAAATTTTAGAACAGAAAAGACCGTCCCTTTCGGGTTTAAATGTTCGATAGTTAATGGTTTCAGGTTTTTTGACCTCACCATATGAACGTTCCAGAATCATTTCAGGGGACGACAATGAGATCCTTACCGCGTTATAACTTGATGGATCCTTTGGCTTCGTAAAGAAGTTATATAGTTCTTCCAATGTCTCCTCCTTTTTTTAAAAAAGTATTATTGATTAATTCAACATAAATAGATGTCTTCATTTTAACCCTATATATATGATCAGCTATTGATATCTTCAAGCAGCTGGAACTCAAGCCCAAGACTCAATAATTCCTTAATAAGGACTTTAAATGATTCGGGCAGTCCTGCTTCAAGTATATTATTACCCTTCACAATTCGTTCATACATACGTGTCCGACCGGCAACGTCATCCGATTTTACAGTCAGAAATTCCTGTAACGAATATGCTGCTCCATAAGCCTCCATGGCCCAGACTTCCATTTCACCAAGTCTCTGGCCGCCAAACTGTGCCTTACCTCCCAGAGGCTGCTGGGTAACAAGTGAATATGGGCCGATAGAACGGGCATGTATTTTATCATCAACCAGGTGATGCAGTTTCAATATGTACATTATACCTACAGTTACCGGCTGTTCAAAAGCCTCACCTGTTCTGCCATCATAAAGTATGGACTGTCCTGTTACAGGAAGCCCTGCATTTTCAAGGGACTTACGTATTTCTTGTTCCTCAACACCATCAAAAACAGGAGAAGCCATATGGACACCATCCTTCAAGAGTCCGGCAGTAGATATCAAGTCCTCGTCAGTCATATTCTTAAAGAACTGGTTAAACTCTTTTGTGGAATATGCGTTTTTGAGGGTTTTCTTAAGAGCATCAAGGCCTTCAGCGTTATCAAGGACTTTACCGATCTGATTACCGAGTTCTCTGGATGCCCAGCCCAGATGAGCTTCAAGCACCTGCCCGACATTCATTCTTGATGGTACTCCAAGGGGATTAAGAATGATATCTACCGGAGTACCGTCTGCAAAATAAGGCATATCCTCAACCGGGAGTACACGGGAAAGTACACCTTTATTTCCATGGCGACCTGCCATTTTATCCCCGACCGACAATTTCCTCTTTACTGCTATGTAAACCTTAACCATTTTTATGACACCGGGAGCAAGCTCATCACCCATGCTTAGTTTCTCCATCTTGTCATCAAAGATACTGTTTACATGTTCAACACGTGAATTGAATTTATCGATCACTGCTTCCATTTTATCAATCAGGTCCATTGACGCCTTGATATCAGCTCCTGACCAGGCAGTTACCGAGAGTTCATCAATTATTTCATCAGTAATGTCTTTTTTAGTGCTTAAAAGTGTCTTTCCGGTGTTTTTATCCTTAAGATTTGTCTTTAAAGAGGCACCTGAAATTAACTCTTTTAATCTTCGTTTTACGCTTTTCTCAACTATTTCAATCTCATCAGCCCTGTCTTTTTCGAGTCTTTCAATTTCCTTTTTTTCGATAACCTGGCTCCGATTATCCTTTTCTACACCCCTTCTTGAAAATACTCTTGCGTCAATTACAGTACCTTCAACACCCGGAGGAACTCTCAAAGAGGTATCTTTCACATCCCCTGCCTTGTCTCCGAATATTGCCCTCAGCAGTTTTTCTTCCGGTGATAACTGGGTTTCACCCTTGGGAGTAATTTTTCCGACAAGGATATCACCAACTTCCACTTCGGCACCTATTTTTACAATACCGCTTTCGTCAAGGTTTCTAAGGGCTTCTTCGCCAACGTTGGGAATATCCTTTGTGATCTCTTCCTTGCCGAGCTTTGTGTCTCTTGAAACCACCTCGAATTCTTCAATATGAATTGATGTATATATATCTTCCTTAACAACACGCTCACTGACAATTATTGAATCTTCAAAATTATATCCACCCCAGGACATGAAAGCTACCATTACGTTCTGTCCCAGCGCAAGCTCACCCATTTCTGTCGCCG
>JASFHE010000650.1:0-3940 GCA_050123415.1 Desulfobacteraceae bacterium
GAAGTAATATGATAAAACGCACCCGGATAGGTAATTCGTAAGGGACGGGCCATGTCTGTTCCTCCGATTTATCTTATCTATTGGATCTATTAACATGGCCTCTTTAATCTGTCAATAATGAAGGTCTGACCCCATTGTTTTTCACTAAAGGTATGCATCTCTTCCATGCGACCATATGAATCGTATACATACTCCACCGGATAAGCTGTTTCTCCCCAGGCACGAGTAAGTTGACCGAGATCATCATAGGCATATCGGGTAAATTTATTAAGGGCGTTCTCTTCGGCAATCTTTTGTCCTGTATCTGGATCATAGGTAAATAATGTACGATTTTCAGCGGCATCTTCTACCCAATCTACCTGCCCTTTATCATTGTAATGAGTTACAGATGTTCCTATACGCGGATCTGTTACACCTGTATTTCGTCCTAAGTCATCATATGAATAAGTTAATACAACCCCGCTCTTACTGGTTGTTGAGATCAGAAGACCATTCTCCGTAATGGAAACTTCATCTATTGTGGAATCAGGGTAATCTGTTGTCCTCGTCTCCAGTTTATTTGTCCTGTTTATTGTGGCTGTATTATGCGTCTCATTTCCGTAAATGTCTATTGACAGGCTATCACTTATTAAACCTCCAGTACCCATGCCAGTCAATCGCGTACGTTGAGTGTTTAAGGTTATGGCTGTGGGATCATTGCCAGTGGTATATACCTTCTGAGAAGACTCCTGCCACCAGTTAGATCAGAAGCCGTTTCCAACACACCACTTGCATCAATATCCAGTCCTGTTCGAATCTGGCTCCCAAGCTCATCATAAACATACAGGGTATTTGCCTGACCGGGAGTTATGGTCATAATAAGTCTGCCCTGGTTATCAAAAATATTTTCAGTTGTTTCTATTCCGGTATGTCCAGGTTTTTCAACACTGACAGTACGACCAAGCATATCTGTTGTTATTTTTCCCCACATAGGCGAAGTTGGGCTTCCAGTATTGGTCTGTACCCATTGAGTTCCATCAATGTTAACGCCATATGTGAAATATTGGGAAACAACGCCTGTACCGGTAATACTTTTAGTTTTGCCATCTAAATATACTTCAGTAATTTCTGTTGCTCCACCGGGACGTGTCATAGTAGTAATAAGGCCTCCCTGATCATAGCTATATTGAGACAATAGGCATGTATTACTGCATTGTATCTTTCAGTTGCGGACTTGAGGTATTCAAGAAACCTTATCCTGTCTTTTTTACTCTTGAATACAGCCTTTTGCTCATTACCTCTGGAAGTAATATGATAAAACGCACCCGGATAGGTAATTCGTAAGGGACGGGCCATGTTTGATCCTCCGATATATTTAATCTATTGGATCTATTAACACGCGCCCTTTAATCTGTCAAAAATGAAGGTGACCCCATTGTTTTTTATTCAACTCGTCTCGATCATTATCCAATTCAAATAAGCTGCTTTTGAACCAACATCCCTCTTTATCGCATATACCTCTTAAGAGGTACCAACCATGCTTTCACGACTATATCTTGCCTATTGCCTTATTTGAATAACCAGAATACTCCCTATCTTTGATTGCACGAACCTGGTAATAATACTCCTCTCCTGTCTTTACATCCTTATCCAAATACGTAACAGTTTCTTTCTCAACCTTCCCCATTACATCAAACGGGCCGCATACATCAGTTGAACGAACAATCTCATATCCTGTGACTTTTTCAGAATCTTCGTTGGGTTTTTCCCATTCAAGAAAAATATTTTTTTCTAAGGATTCTACTTTCAGGTTCAGCGGAGAATCAGGACCATCCATCCATACCCACTTGATAATACTATAGGTATCGGGCGTACGCTTCCAGGTGTAGATATCTCCACTTTGAGAGACTAAAGGAGTACCATATTCCGCTATAACTTCAGATATTTCCTCAAAACCCCCGCCACCAAGTCGAATTACTTTTCGTTGATCATCGGGTATAATTAGTTCTCCTAATAATTCTCCATTAGCTCCAAATTTTTCTACTGACTTTCCCGAAATAGCATATATAACTTCTTTGCAGATACAACTATATTCACTATATGGCCCCTTGTTTAATATGTATACCATATCGGGGTATTCGATTGTAACCTTGTAACGACTATCGCCAAGGCTCTTCTCATTTACTACCCCCAACTCTAACGGCTTCTCGTTGTAGGTCTTGAGAAGTTGGCCTGTGGAGGAATATTTAAAATATTTTTCAGTTTTATAATTCTGTATAACAAGAGAGCCGTCTGTCTCCACTTTTTTTAGAATAGCATCCGCAACATTAAACTGCCTAATAAGATTTCCTTGATAATCATAATACTGGAACTTACCAAAACCACCCTCTACAAACATATGGTCATAAATACCAATTCTATCACTAGGCCATTCCATGATTTGCCATTTTAGATTTAATTTTTTATGACTAAATTGTGTTATCGTTCCATCATCTCGAAAAATTTGCACTCTTTTATTGAAAGAGTCTGCAATTATTATATTGTTTAAATTATCTACTAAAAATATCCTTGGAAAACCATCCGTAGGATCGCCGTGCACATAACCAAATTGGCCTACATCAGTTCCCCATGTGCCTTGTAATACTTCATATGGTCCTTCCCAGTTTGCAAAGACGTTATATACACAAAGCATCCAAAAAATTCCCATTCCTAATATTGTAAATGTTTTTTTCATGGCACACTCCTATTCCCAAAGCTTTATTCTTCCGAATCCACTAGGATTTGCTATATTACTTCCTGTCACAATCACCTTCCGTGCAAATATCGAGGCTTTACCTGGGATATTTTCATTATAGTATCCTGTAGCACCGCCTCCATATGCATGTATGATATCATACAGAGTCCCTAAAGTATTTATATACTCACTCTCCCCCCACTTCTTCGAATACACGATGGAGATATGACCAGAATAGCGCATCAGATCACCTTTTTTTATCAATTTCAATAGTCGTTCTCTATCAGATCCTGAAGTGGGAAGGGCAAGATATTTAGTAACCCTATAATCACTAAAGTAATCAAAGTAATAACCTACCCATGTACGTTTAGCTAAATACCTTCCACTTGTATTACACACAATTGAATAGTCGTCTAAATTATCAACTTTTATGACCACAGGAGGCACACCATTGTCAGATGTAATTATCGGATCTGCCGCATTAATAACTCGTTGTACAAAACCTGAACAATCTATACCTGCCCAGTACTGTGAATAAAATTTATGGTCTGTTATCTGATCACAACTTACAGTGTTAAAATAAGAATCCCATACACTCTTTTCATCTTGCTTAAGGCCTGCATATTGCTTGCCTGAATCTACCGTTCCGACATCGCCTCTATAAGTATCATATGGGACACCAGTTGGATAAGGATAGGGAGCATATGTTTTATTTGTTGCGACATTACCATATTCTATTAAATTATCATTACTGCCATAGCTATATGATACACCAACTCTATCCATTCCACTACGACCTTTGAAACTAGTATTATCGTTTGTGTAACTGTACGCCTCGGCAATCATTGCATCAATGAATACCTTAACAACATTATTATAGAGTTCATACAATCCTGTATCTTCATCAGTTGATACGTTTATAATAACATCAGTGGACAACTGATTTTGACCCACCAATGTCTCTTTGTCTATAATTTTATTACTCCAGTCTCCTACCTCACTTTCATCATGGCTATATTCCTTCATTAATTTCCTAAAAGTGTTCTTCCCCTCATTAATATCAATATTATTCACATTGAACTGATTCTTGAATACACCAAGAGCATTTTCGGTGTCATTGTAATAAATCCCATCCTCACTGTAGAATGTCACATTAAATAGCCTTCTCATTACTGTACAAAAAGCCGTGTAGGACAAAATAACAGAATAAAAAGCCAGGAGCAAGCA
>JASFHE010000651.1:0-3916 GCA_050123415.1 Desulfobacteraceae bacterium
TACTGCCAGCGGAACCAGCCTTGATGGGCAGCCTTTTCATAGGATGAAGGACTTCGGCGAATATATCCGTGTGGATGTTGACCCAGGTTCAACTAGTGTTGATACACGAGACGTTGCTCAATTTGGTAATGTTATTTATCGAGAATATTATGTTGTGCCTCGTGATGATGGAGGGCAATATTTAGGGCCGGGACATTCAGGCCAGGTTAAATTTTACACAAGCGCAGGAGCATGGACAGCTCCGATGCGAGACTATAACAATGGCATATACTCGCGGGTACTTCAATTTGACGGAACACAAACCGAACCGGAAGTTACAGCTGTAATACAGGGTGAATCAATCAAATTTGCACTAAAACCCTTCGAGGTTGTCCCCTTTATAGGTTACACCTTTTTTGACAGCTCTTTGCAACTTGATGATGGTGTCGTTTTTGGTGCAAGGTTTGGATACCGATTTACGAATCGTTTAACCTTAGAAGTTGAGGGCGGGGCAACATTCACAGATTCATCAGCAGGCGACTCCGGGCACGTCATTCAAGCACTTTTGAATGCGCGCTATGACCTCTATTCTGCAAATACAAGTCTTGGACAGTTGACGCCCTATGTGACAGCTGGTGCTGGAGGTGTCTTCTTTAGAGGAATGGGAAATGATGATGAAGCCTTTGCATATCAAGCCGGTGTTGGTGCAACATTGGACATTAACAAATCCTTTGACATCAGGGTTGACAGCCGTGTTTTCCAATTTTCGAGTGTTTTGGGTGCCGGGTCAACAACAAACTATCAGGTAACAGGCGGATTGGTGTTTCGATTCTAATTAATGATAATGCATAATCATAGGATTTTTTTGTTAAAAAAAGAGAATCGTTATTTGAGTAGACATCTATTCTGATGAATGCACTTATCAATGCCAAAATGAAGAGTGAAAAGGAGAAGCAATGAAAAATAAATTAAGTATTTATATGGTCTGTCTTTTTGCTTTATCTCTTACTTCATGTACAAAAGTTACAGTGGTAGCAATAAAATTTAACCATAATACAGCCGGTTGGTCTGATGATGCACTTAACATCCGTCAGAATTATACGGCAACGGTGGATATCCCTGAATGGATAAAAGGAGAAACAAATCCTGAGGATTCACCGGCAGCATTTGTAGGTGGTCAAAGGGTAAAAGTGAAGGTAAAGTTCAAGGCGAATCGTGATGGAGTGTACAAAGTCTACACAAAGGGAGGGCCATTCAAATTAAAACCCGCCTCCGTCAGGATTCGAGGAGGAGTCTCTGACCCCGAATGGGTTACCTTTGAGAGTACAAATATTCCTGCTATTGTTAAAGCTGTTAATGTTAGGTGGTTCTGGAAGCAGAAATTTTTGTGGATATTTAGTAGGGAAATAGGGCCAAGTGATCATCGATTCTATATTGTTCTTGATGTTCCGAAAGATCCATGGAAACAGTCTCCATATCCAGATTCTCAGAACCCATGGACTGAGGCACTTGATTTTTCCTGTGCCTGGGCGGTCAGCCAGAGTTCTGTTGATAGTGCTGCGGCTAAAATTACTGAAAATGTCAATATTGGACCATATGCATATGACATGAATGTAGGAGGAACCCATTACGGCCTTTATAATCCACGCAGATATGATTTAACAGCTTTTCTGGATCGTTTAAATGGTGGATGGGGTAATGGAGCAATCGTCAATTGCTCTGATTGTGGAATGACAACAACTGTATTTTCCAACCTTATTGGGGCGCAATTGTGGTCTTCAAGAATGGGATATGGCTTTGCACTTAATGAAATTGTACCGGTCGGATACACCAGCTTCGGTTGCCCCAACTGGGGATGCAGCTTTAGCTATCATGAGGTTGCATGGGAGGGAACCGCTCAGGCAAATGAAGAGGTTCACGATGCTTGCCTTAAAGTGGATGGTGATTCAGACTCTGTTAATCCTCCGCATACACCAGTTCTTCCAGTTAATATGATCTTCGACGATCCAGCAGGGCTTGATTATCATGAAAGGCTTGTTCCGCCATCCTCTTTGCCTAACTGCCAGGCCCGACCTGATACAAAAGTGAGGCCTCCGGTTTTCTGATACCAAAATAAAGCAATTGATAAAGGCTTTTAATTACCTTGTAAGGAGAAAACGTATGAAATTTTATTTCAAAATATTGTCTTTTATTGCATGTCTTTATCTGGTTTCTGCATTTTGCGGGACTTATGCCCAAGAAGTGATGGATAAGCAAATAACCGTTATCAAAAAAAAGGTTCAATTTGACACCTGGAAACAGATATTAAGCGCTAAAGATGACTTCTCATACGGTAAATTTGATGTCAGGAATGAGATGGTAGATCCCTGGCGAATTCAACGAATACAAAAAATCACCGACGACCAGTGCAATACGACCAGATATATACTGGCCACAACCGACGATCCGAAAAAAGCTAGTGAAATTATCCGTGTTTCAGTTACACACTGTCCTCTAAGAGATAATGCAGCAGATAAGCTCCTCAACTATTTGCTTGGCATTCAACGTCCAGATATTAAACTTATCGAGGATAAAACCATGACCATAGGAGATATTGCTGTTCATGTTCCCGAAGAGCCAGAACCGGCGATTCTATTTGTAAGAGGCAACATCTTCATAGTTGTTGAGAACGCAGGAGAAAAGGTTCCTGCTGACATTAGAAAACTGGCAAACACTTTTGATGAACTACTGACTAAAGAACAACAATAATCCAAGCTTTTGTGGACAAATTGTTAAAGAATCCAGCCGACAAATATATAAAAACTCATATTTTAAATTAGCCCTATATTCATTTTCTATGGGAAAATTGTATGGAAGTAATTAATCAAGTCATAAAAGGTTCTTACTGTGATGTATTAACGGACACCAAAAGCAGGAGACATTTGGAAAGCGGTTGGCGATCCAACCTTGTTGTTAATCAATGTAATCTTCTCCTGACAATGTTGATGAGGCGGCACGCTGGTGTGGAGGGTATCCTATTTTGTGCTATTGGCGAAGGAGAAGAGGAGTGGGACACAAACCGTCCTATTCCCCTCCTGCCAGATACACAATTGACGAACGAGGTGTACCGCAAACCCATCTCTATCGATCAAATAATCTACCTCGATGAGAACGACCAGCCATCAGACACTCCCACCAACCATTTGGATATCTCTGTTGAATTTAATGGAGAGGATATTGTCTCTAATGGAACTCAGCCTATAAGGGAGTTCGGACTCTTCGGCGGAGATGCCACGGATGATGCCGACAGCGGTTATCTGATCAATCGTGTGACTCATGATCGTTATGATCTCACACCTTTACTTACCCTTAATCGAAAAATTCACCTTACTTTTAAAGGCGGCGCTATTTCGCAGGAAGAATTGACGAATTTTGGGGCTGCTCTTCCGGTTTACAATATTGATGGAGTGGGGAAAAAATTTACAAGCGCTTTAAAAGGAGCAGGAGTCCAATCACTCGATGATCTTGTTAAAATTGATCCATTGAAACCCGTAGGAAAAATACCTTTGGTGAAACTGAGAGAGTTTAGGGCAAAGGCCAGGCTGGTAATGAGATTTAAAGCAACCCTTGCTCCGTTTGTTCCCCTTGCCGATTACAGCATTAGCAGTATCCTGCTTCAGAACCCTGAAAAATTATCAGAAATTATTGGGTCACCGGACATCAACGCAGAAATGGTGGCGCATTTTCAGGAAGAGTTGGCGATCTTACAGATCGCGTTAGATAATACTCAGCTGAAGAATATCAGACTTGGAGATCTGATTAATGTCTAATTGCGTTTTTTATACTGTTATTTAGTTTGACTTCGTAACTTTACCACATAGCTTATTCTAAGTGGATCGATAATTTATTTCGACGTGTGTGAGAGTCTATAGCTTTTTGCCTTTGAGTATGGCGGTAT
>JASFHE010000652.1:0-3915 GCA_050123415.1 Desulfobacteraceae bacterium
ACGCTCTTCCGATCTTCCCATTTTGGTCCAACATAAAGAAACTTAAGGATTTCCACCCTGAAACATGGAGATATCGAATTGGTGCATAGCGTTTCTTTTATGAAATTGATGATGAGAAACAAATTATTTTTATGACTACAGCTTCACATAGAAGCTCTGCGTATTAATTAATAGCTATTCACATCAACAAAAAAAGCTTGAAATGATTTGAAAATCTAATAATGCAGGTAGCCAGGCTAATCACTGATCACTGATATATGAATGCTACTGCCTTTACTTCTTGATAATGCCACAAACCCAATTATAACAAGAATTCCGAGAGTTATCGCAATCCTTTGTACGCTACTGGTATCAAATTTATTCAGGCTCTCAACACAGGGTTCGAAACAGGAGTCATATGCAGCAGTAACAATAAAGCAACCACCTCCACCACCTCCACCTGAAGAACTATCAGTGGATATACTACCTACTGAAGGATTATCTGTTGAAGTGCTGTCATCTAAATCGTTATTGCCCAGACCGATATCTGACCCAATCCCGAATACAGAAAGAGAGTCCGTGTAAAATTCAACTAAACCCGTTGATCCATCTCCAATATAATCAACACTGATAATATCATCCACACTTACTGCTTTAAGGTTTGTTTCGGAAATTAAATCATCTACCGTGTCCGCATGATAAATCACAGCATAGCCATTTTCAAAGTCACCTGGAAAAACCTTTGCGAGCTTAAATGGAAGGGTTAATATAACAGTAATATCCTGATCCATATCAATATTGTACAACAAATTACCTGAACCGGATGTGCATCTCGAATTACTGTTAGCAACTGTTGTTATGTCAATATTTATATCTGCCACACTACTTGCCGGATCAATTCCACCGAATGGAACTCTTACTATCGAAACAGACTGACCGGCTATCGTCACATGGCGTGACGAACCGCCGGCAAGGGCATTAACATCATCTCCATAAAGAGGAGTATCAATATCTATGATTACCCCGCTTTGAGGCAATGTGCCGACAGTTATCTGCCCATATTCCCCGGGTCGAATAGCCGTCAAAATATATTCCGTATTTCCCACATCCTCTTTAAAATCAATCCGGAATTTCCCGTCTTTAGATATCGCTTTTCCAACCAATATCCCCATACCATTTTCAATATATGATAGGATTACTTCAACAGGCATACCAGAGAAGGTGGCTCCGTTTATGGTTATTTCACCCTCTATATAAGCATCACCTGCTTGTGTAAGAGTGATATGCTGAGTATTTCCAGCTAATAAATCGCCGGATGAAAACTCCCTGGAGACATAACCGCTTTTTGATACATTGAACTGGTAATCACTTTCCGAAGCAGGAATATTCTCAAAGGAAAAGAATCCGTCACTGGCTGTAGTAGTGCTTCCATTGCGCTGTTTTGGAGACCAGAGTGTAACATCTGCATTCTCTATCCCTATACCGCTATCATCGACAATATAACCCGAAAGAGTCATTACAGGTATAATCCTGTATTGTTCAGAGGCTATTTGTGCCATGCCAATATTTTCAAGGCTGTCATCAGGAGTATTGGCAGTAATATTTAAAACAAAAGATGTTATTTTACTCACATCCTCGGGAATGTAAGTAAAGATCCCGCTTGCGACCGATTCTAAGGTTCCATAGCCTTCCACTCCCAGGACATCATTACCATTGAGATCATACTGTCTTACTGTAAATACAGTACCATAGGGAGCGCCCAGGACCTTAATATTAACAGGCGCACTGTTTTCAAGCATTGTATATGATTCAGGAGAAATAATCAGCGGAACATCAACATCAAAAGAAACTGTAAAACCTCTTCCATCTGCGACTGTTATGGTATATCTTCCGGCAAAAGTACCTTGGTTCGGGGCATTAAATGTATATGTTTCACCAGTACCACCGACAACATCGACCGGCCCTGATACAGACCAGGTATAGTATCCATTGCCTCCCTGGACTGTAAATTGATCCGAACTGCCTCCCGCCGATATACAAGGAGTGGTAGCAGGTTTATTGGATATATTAACGACATTATAAACTGTTATATCCTGTTGTGCCAAAAAAGTTCCGGCATCATTTCTCAGCATTACAGTCGCAGTGGCACTTTCACCTTCTATACTTGATGGAGCTGTATATATTACGGTCCGTTCATTTGTCACTTCACTCAAAGACCCGACACTTCCGGGAGCAAGGGACCAGTTAAAACCCTCAGAAAGAACACCGCCTTCCACTCGCAACGCAAGGCTGTCCGGTTCATTTCCAGCTGTCATTAGGTATGGTGTACTGCCTGCATCAGGTAAAGTAATTGCCGCACCGGTTGAAATTTCATTGGAGAAATCACTTTCCAGTCCGGATGTATCATATGCAGTTATAGCAAAAAAATAAATTATACTCTCTTCAAGACCTTCTATAGTCTTTGTTGTGACATTTCCGACATCAATTTCTACATCATAATCACCTGATGGTTGACCGGAAGAATTGGCTTTGTAATATACCTTATAACCTGCCAAATCAGGTTCAGAGTTTGCATCCCAGCTTAAGGTATAATCAATTGCACCGGCATGACCGCAAAAAAGTAATATAGCAAATAAAGCAAGTACGAATTGAATGAGATTTATATGTTCAAATCGATTATTAAAAAAACTATACACTTTTCTTCCCAATCTGCACTCCATATGAAAAATCATGCGATTTTTGATCTGCCGTTGTCTCTAGCGATAGATATCTTTTTCATCGACTAGTAATCTAATGCATATTTCGCACCTAACTCATAAAATTATTAAATAAACATCTCTTTGGTGTAATTTTTTTGACCATTTTTTTATAAGGTCTTATCAAATACCTTCGAAATATTGTTTTTTCATTATAGATACAACATGTAAATGAAGGATAGATTCTCAGATTCAACATCAGGATACGTCCACCGTAAACCACAGGATTATCAATAGAAAGGAAAAATCCATTGCGTAAATTATTACCTTCAGGCATTCAATATTTCTTTTTTATTTCCCTCTTAAGACGTGCATCTTAGTGGCAGGATTATTAGCATATTCATAATTCTATTTCAAGTTAGTTTTTCATTAAAAAGAATAGAAATATACAATATATTGGTATAGTGAATGTAAAACCCTACATTATCGTGATAACCCATCGATTTATCAACAATTCTGCGCTTCGAGTAAAAATAAAAAAATACAGGGCTTTTTTTTGAAAATATATTTAAATTATTGGGCTTAAATACATCTCTATTTTTTATCCTTGAACTTTCTAAAAGTTATCAGCTAGATACTGTGAATTGTTCAATTAAAGTGGAAATATGATCAAGATAAAATTAGCCTTAAATAAGGTATCAGGCTTTTCAAATTTGAGTATTATCGGATAAAAAAACCCTGTAGGAATTTGCCTACAGGGTTAAAAGAAAATTTATCTGTCTGTCCCCATTTTTTCATTTTTCTTGACAATATATAACAATTACATAAAATATGTATTATATGTAAATTACTTAAAAGGAAAAATTATGGAAAAAATCATATCAGCAACAGAGGTTGTAAGAGATTTTTCAACCATATTGAATAAAATAAAGTTTGGAGGCGAGCATTATATAATAAAGAGAAGCGGCAAACCGGTAGCCCGGATATCACCGATTCAGGACGAAAAGCAGATTAGCTCTCTTAAAGATTTAAAAAGATTACTTGAACAACTACCAAAACTTGGTGATGAACTTGATTCATTTTCAATGGATATAAAATCATTGAATGATGAGCAACCAGAAGCACCGGAAAAAATAAATTGGGCATAATTGCAGATTCCGGTAAAAACTGCCATTGATTCCGGAAATAAGTTGCCACTCAACACCCCATCCAATTCCTAGTTGACATCAATACCAAAAGT
>JASFHE010000653.1:0-3903 GCA_050123415.1 Desulfobacteraceae bacterium
AGGGTCCGGCAATTACGAATTCAAATTCAAAATGAGCTGAGGGCCTCTGATTCCTCTGCCTACTCATATTTTTTCAAAGAACAAGAACATCACCGATTAGGTGCAAAAACCTAACCGGATATCACTGACTTTTATTATAATTATAGCACTGTTTATGATTATATTTACCAAATTGATGAACAGTGGCGGAGGCAATGATTACCGGAGAGTTCGATATGTTTCATACCAGACATCCACATTTTCAACGGATCATTACCGTTTCATATATCCCCAGAGCCTCCGCGATACAGCCCACAAGCTTATCAATAAATCAGATGATGTATATATAAAGACCAGGGATTTTTTATCAGCCAGGGACAGTGAACCAATTGTAACGGATCTCACGGAAATAAGCCAGGAGCATGCCGGATTGGCAGGGTTATATAAAATTCGGATGGATATTCTGAGAAAAAAAAGTCTGGATGAACGACTTCGCATCCTTTCCCATGAAACAACCCATATTTTCTCGCTTCTGGAATCAGATAAAAAAATCAGAGATTATGGTAACAGCACTCATTTTTTTAATGAAGGACTCGCTGAATATGTATCATATACATTGTTCCCGGATGAAAAATTGCTTGAATACCAGCGCCTCCTAGCAGTAGCTTCATGGAAACGCAATAAAATAACATTTGATAATCTGGTTGATAAATTATCCTTTAGAGGAAAATACAGTGAATATCTGTTTTACGCAATAGGCCAGTTATGGGTACAGGCATTGCATGATACCTGTGGGGATCAGGCAGTTTCCGACCTGCTGCATTCCATGGGCAGAGAAGGCGCCCCGACAAATCTCAACGGGCGCACCTTCTGGCAGGACACACTTCAGGCCATGAATTGTGACCTGGAAAAAATAAACACAACCTGGCTTAAACTGCTTAACGATTTAAGCAGGGAGTATGCGAATAAAATAGAAGAGCTTCCGCGGATCAGGGGCGGGGTAGTAAATCGGAACAAGGAGGAAATTACCTTAAACGCACATCTGGATAGAAAAATAAATCCTGATAATTTTACTTTCCTGGTACGTTACCGAAACAACTCCAGCGTTGATGAAGAGGGTACACATTCTGTTCGTGGCTGGATTCAACCAGATAAAGAGCCTCTTGAAATACAGTTTCACATTCCATCGGGACGTATTGTTGGACGAAGATTTGAGTATCAGTTTGGTTATACATTTAATAAGGGGGGCTTCCCCTATTATGAAGAATGGCAGACCGGACAGAATAGATAAAATGGTTCTTAATAAATTTCGGATTTTCCCATGTCACTGGCTGACGCCTGTCTTTTAAGAATGCCCAAAATATGTGTAGAAAATCAAAGGGGCGAAAAATTTTTCGCCCCTGCAATTGGTTAAGCCTTTATCAATTATCATCCCGAAATTTACTACAGGGATAATCAAAAAGAGTGAAAGTCTACTTGATTTTTGGCATACCTTTAAATTCCATATATCCCATGGTCTGATACTTGCCGTTAAAATAAGGAGCAAGCTGAAGTGCGCTGAACATCATGGGCTTGGTAAGTCTTCTGATATCACAGGGATTATGTTCCAGTCCTGCCGGGATATAGAGAACTGTTGCCTCTTTAATGATATGTCTTTCATACTCAGTACCCATAAAACATTCAATCTCGCCGTCAAAGGATCCTACAAGGTCAGGCAGTTCTGCGCCCAGGAAAAAGAGATATTCATCAACATCATGATGATGAGATTCCATTTCCAGCTTGTATGGTTTCATAAACACCTGCCAGCCCATGTTTATCTTTGCGCCTGGAAGATCGCTGTCACCTCTGAAATACGCCTGGGGACCGGGGACTATATCAGGAACAATTGAGTTTTCTCTAAGGCTTGTACTGAACAGATGGTCATAGAGGTGTCCGTCTGTACCCTTGGGCCAGGGTGGAGGATTCTTAAAAAGAGATGAAACTGCCTGCTCACCTTCTTTTCCGGCGGAGGCTGCTTTGGTAGCGCCGCTGGTGGTGTCAATTTCTTTACCTGTAGCGGCATTTATTGTCTTACACCCTAAAGAACCCAGAGCAGTTACTATTGCAGCGCCTGCGGCACCTGCAGTTATATCCCTTACAAAATCTCTTCTTCCCTCATTTTCAACTTTATCTTTTTCTGAACTCATATGTTTTTCCTTTCAATAGGATTGAGATTGTTTAATAAAATATATTATTTACTTTTAATCTCTTCTTAAGCGAGATAAAAATTTACACTAAGATACTCCAGACATCACAAGGTCCGGAGAAGTCACAACATTAACATTCATTCTAAGCATTGTGTCATGCAATTCTTTCCCATACTTTCCGGCAACTACTATATGATGGATACCGGCTATGTTCTGGATAAACCGTCCGGTATCCTTTATTTTGACTTCAGCCCTGTTGGAGCAGTATTTACGCATTTTTTGCATTTCCGGCGGAGCATCTTTAAATGAAGGTGTTGCCTTATCATTTATTCCGGGGATAATTTTTCCATACCACAGGACAAAATTCTTAAGGTCCTTGGTAAATCCGCCAGTTGTGATATCCAGGTCTACCGGATATTCTATTTCAGGTACCGCGCCCTTCCCCATTCCATGATAGTCCTGGATATTATATGGCTGCTGAGGTGCATCCGGTCCGAATATTTTTGTCGGAACAACACAATGTCGAAAAACAACGCTGGAAGTCTGATGATTTACCGACGACACGTTACTCTGGAAGGAAGGTCTTCCGCTGACCTCCTGCATCAGCATGGAGGACAGCATCATACATAAATCGGCTTCACAGGCAGCAGTTATCCCTTCATCTCTCAGTCTTGTAAATGCAAGACAGGGAAGCGGAATAGCTGTATCCGGACTGAATGAAAAACTCAAACAGTCTATTGAAACTGCTGACAATCCTTCTTTTTCAACAAGAGACTTCAGTAATACATACATTTTTGAACAATCAAAAATCATCTTGTCTGTGGCGCCGGAGATCTTAACTGCTCCTTTCTTCCATTTTTCCATTTCCTTCCTGACAGCGGCCTCATCAACACCTTTTTTAACCAGCTTCTTCAGTTCGTCTATGGACCGGTATTCAACCCGAACGCCCGTGTGCCTGTATACGTAATCTTCATTAAGATTAAAAACCGGTACACTTGTTGAGTCAAAGCGCCTTCCAAATATCAGGGCCTTTTTACCCTCAAGAATTCTTGGCGCTGCTACGGCTTTTATCAGTTCAATGGCTCGTTTTTCTGAACTGGCAAGCAGAGCATTAATCCCCTTTAACCGGAAGGCAGTTGCAAGATCAGCTTCACGCATGATCAGATCCAGATTCAGGGGTAAAAGAATTACAGGAATATCCAGATTGTTCATACCTTCCGAGATATGTTTGGTAGCAAAACCCATGGCAGGCAGGCTCATAAGGATGATGTCCGCGTTTTTTTCTCTTATGGACTTCAGAACAGCCTCAGGATCATTAAGGTTGGTTTTTATCTCTATAACCTGAATTTTGTATTCTCTGATTGATTTGATAGATGTAACCAGTCTTTTATAATTTTCAGGAGCATCAGATAAAAAGACCAGATTCCTTTTTTTTCCTGCCGGACTCGGCCTCGTTCCGCCAGCAGGTAAAACATTTTGCCCTGCAAAACCCGTAGTTGGCAGGGTCGCGGCTAATCCGGCCAGAGCAGTTGTTTTAAAAAAATTGCGCCTGCTGATTTGTGTCCATTTGAGTTGTTCTGCCATACTTAACTTCCTCCTTTTCGATATGCAGACTTTACGAAAAAAAATAAAAACACACGCACACCGGAGCATACGTGCGTTTTTATTTAAGCCTGAATTAATACTTAGAAAATATTAAACCTTAACGTTAAAGCGATCATACGCGGAGGACTCGGTA
>JASFHE010000654.1:0-3882 GCA_050123415.1 Desulfobacteraceae bacterium
AAGTTCTTTAGAGGCAGGTTCTGTTATATTATTGCGCCAGGTCCTGAAAGGTGTGAGCAGGTTTCCTTTCCTGTTAAAAACCATATAACCGTGCATCATAGCGCTGAACCCAAGTGATTTTATCCGGCTCAGAGTTACACCGTATTTTTCCAGAACATCACGTGCCAGGCCGGCATAACAATACTTGAGACCTTCCCATATCTGTTCCAGGGGGTAGGTCCATATTCCGTCGGTCCGGGAATTCTCCCAGTCGAATGCTCCGGAAGCCAGAGGATTGTAATCGTCTCCGATCAGTACGGACTTGATACGGGTGGAACCGAATTCAATGCCAAGTACAGTTTCTCCTCCTTCAATCATGGATACTATTTTTTTGTTTATTTTCATTGTAATATCCTGTAGATATCCCTGCGTTATCGATAACGCGATTTTATTAGACTGTACTATTTTTGTCAATTATATCTTTTAGATAGATCCATTTACCCTCCCATGTAAAACAATTGACAGTAAAACATGGAGATAATATACTGCGTTATCGATAACGCAGCAAATGGAGATTCCATGACAACCTTGAAAGATATCGCTGCAGTCGCAGGTATTTCTATCGGTACAGTAGACAGGATAATTCATAACCGCGGCCGTTATTCGGAAAAAACGGCCGAACAGGTCCGGAAGGTTATGAAGGACCTGAACTACATTCCCAACATCCACGCTAGGGGCCTGAAACAGACAAAAAAACACGTTTTTGGTGTTGTTCCCGGCAGAGACCAGGATGGCGGGTACTGGCGCCTGGTAGAAGAAGGTATCCTTAAGGCCGCTGATGAGCTTGTTTCCTTTGGAAACGATGTCAGGATATTCTCCTTTGACCGCTACTCTTCCACGTCCTGCAGTGGCGCCCTTTCAAGTGCACTCTCTTCTGATGCGGAAGGGCTTCTTATTGCGCCCTGTCGTCCGAATGACATGAGGGGGCTTCTGGAGCAGACCGATATTCCCTATATTCTTATTGACACGGATATTCCCGATCTCAGGAGGCGATCCGCTTATATAGGTCAGGACTCGCGCCAGAGCGGCGTACTCTCCGGAAAACTGATGAGCCTGCTTATTACCGGGAAAACTTCAGCAGAAAAGGAACCTTATGTTCTTATTGTTGATCCTCCCGGGAGCAATTATCACCTCTATAACCGAATCGAGGGATTCCGCTATTTTATGGATGCCATCATGCCCGAAATAAAGCTGATGACAATAAAGACAGAGATTGATGATGAAAACCACTTCCACAGCAGGCTTGAAGAATTCTGTATGAATAATCCACGAATTCCGGGCGGAATATTCGCAGCAAACTCTTCTGTGTACTATATTGCATCATTTCTTGAAAAAAAAGGGGATGAATACACATCAATACCACTGGTCGGATACGATATCATTCCAGGCAGGGAGTCTGCAGTGGAAAAGGGGACTATAGATTTTATTCTGACACAGCAGCCGGAAGTCCAGGGCTACCGGGGCATTATCATGCTTTATGACCATATTGTACTTAAAAAAGAGATAAGCAAAGAGGTTATTATGCCTCTGAATATCATAACCAGAGAAAATATAGGTACCTTTACGGGTTTTATTAGTGGCTGACCCAATCAAAGGAGAAAAAATGAGTAAACACAAGGAACTGAAAGAGAAGTGCTGGAAGGCAAATATGGAAGTCTCCAGACAGAAACTGGCTGTATATACCTTCGGCAATGTAAGTGCTCTGAACCCTGAAGAGGGAATCTTTGCAATCAAGCCAAGCGGTGTACCATATGATGAAATGAAACCCGCGGATATGGTTCTCGTGGATCTGGATGGAAAGAAGGTTGAGGGTAAAATGAATCCCTCTTCCGACACACCTACTCATGCTGTTCTGTACCGCTCTTTATCAGGTATTTACAGTATCGTGCATACACATTCTGCCTATGCAGCGGCATGGGCACAGGCCTGCCGCCCTGTTCCCATATACGGTACAACCCACGCGGACCATCTGGCAGGGGATATTCCTGTTACCGAAGTAATGAGTGATGAAATGATAAAGGGGCAGTATGAGGAGCAGACAGGGCATCAAATCATCAATGCCCTGAAAGAAAAGAATTTGTCGCCTTTGGAAGTGCAGATGATCCTGGTCGCCTGTCATGGTGCCTTCACCTGGGGTGAAACGCCCGATAAGGCGGTCTACAATGCGGTTGTACTGGAAGAGATAGCCAGAATGGCCTTTATGACAGAACAGATAAATCCGGATATTAAACGAATGAAGGAAACCCTTATCAACAAGCATTATCAGAGAAAACACGGAAAAGACGCTTACTATGGGCAGTAGAAGTTTAACTATATGCGATAAATCCTAATTTACCAAAGGAGAGGTATCATGAAAAATATCTTTATCAGCCTTCTGGCAATAGGCCTTTTATTAACTCCTGCAGCACAAGCCGAAACAGTAACTGTAAAACTTGACCTTGATAATCAGGGTGAGAAGATCAATCCTTTTATTTACGGCCAGTTTATAGAACACCTTGGCCGCTGTATTTACGGCGGCATCTGGGCTGAGATGCTTGAAGACCGCAAGTTTTATTTCCCGGTTACAGGAAACTATTCGCCCTATGTGAGTCTCAAAGATACGGATTTCCCTGTTGTTGGTGCTTCGCCATGGGAAATTATGAGCGATGCATCCCTTGTAAAAATGGTCAAAAAAGATTCATTTGTGGGTGACCATACTCCTCTACTTAAAAAGGGAGCTGCAATAGCACAACATGACCTGGGTGTTGTTTCAGGAAAGAAATATACAGGTTACATCTGGCTGAAACCGGAAGGCGGAAACAAATCAAAGGTTAAAATTTCCCTTGTATTCAGTAATGGAAAGAGTGAAAGCAAAACAATATCTGTTGCTGCAGGTGATTATCAGAAAACAGGCTTCAGCTTTAAGGCACTTGAAAGCAGTGATAAGGCAACTCTTAAGATTGAAGCCATTGACGGTGATGTTTTTGTGGGTACAGTATCTCTTATGCCCGGAGACAATATCAATGGTATGCGAAGGGATACGATTGCACTCCTCAAGCAGCTAAATGCTCCTCTCTACCGCTGGCCCGGCGGTAACTTTACCAGCGGGTATGAGTGGCGTGACGGTATAGGCGACAAGGACAAAAGACCCCCGCGCAAGAATCCTGCCTGGACAGGGGTGGAACATAATGATTTTGGAACGGATGAGTTTATTGCATTCTGCCGTTTGATCGGTACAGAACCAATGATTGCTGCAAACGCAGGATTCGGCGATGCACATTCCGCTGCCGAATGGGTGGATTACTGCAATTCAGGGGCAGATACAACCGGGGGCAGCTATCGCATAAAAAACGGTCATAAAAAACCTTTTAATGTCAAATACTGGTGCGTGGGAAATGAGATGTTCGGTGACTGGCAGCTGGGCTTTATGCAGTTAAAACATTACACAATAAAACACAATATTTTTGCCAGAACCATGTGGGAAGCTGACCCTGACCTGATACTGTCTGCTGTAGGAGATGTAAATACCATTAATAAGGATTTTGATCCTGATTCTGTAAAACGCAACCGTACCTGGTCAAGGGGGATGCTTGAAGACAGTGCAGACTATATGAATCTTTTGTCTGAACACTATTATGTGGGCCGAGTACCATGGGGTGAGGATGGACGTAAACCTGTTCTGGAACATGTTGTTATGGCTAAGAATGCAATACGGGAACGGGTAAAGGAACACAAAAAACTCCAGGCATCAATCGAAAACCTGAATGGTAAATTCATGCCCATAACCATGGATGAATGGAATTACTGGCACAGGGATTATGTGTATGGAGAACTGGGCTGTATCTATGACTTACAGGACGCACT
>JASFHE010000655.1:0-3878 GCA_050123415.1 Desulfobacteraceae bacterium
ACTACATCCGCTTTTTGATCAGTTCTAAAAATCACCCACTGCAATATCAGATGCTTACATGGGCACTTCTTCGATTTTTGACTTATTTTTTCTCTTATTTTTTATAAACTGCGGAAGTTGGGTTAGGACACGCTTCAAGTCCTGCCTGTAGAGAATCAAGAAAGGTGCCACGGGGGAGGAAGCGGCGGCTATACCATAAAATGTATATTGCCTCCCATTTTCATCAGAAATTTTAGAAAATATGTTTCGATATTTCCAAATAATTATGATATGTCAACAACTTGAGTAAATAGCTCAAAGTTATATCCAGAAGCCACTTCCAATAATAGAAACCAAAAACACAGGATGAAATCATGTTAATTGTTATAATCCTATTAATGGTTCTTTTAAGCACAGGCCTCTTTTTAATTTATAGAAAACTTTGTGAGTTAAAAGAAATTGCCGAAAGTGTCGAGTATTACATCAATGACAGTAGAATTGGTTTCCATCGCAGGTTCTCTGATAATACAGAGGAATTAAAAAAAATAAACAGGAAGGTAAAAGAACTATCTGATGTCTTGACTATCGATAATCCGATATTTGGGAAAGATTCGGCATGTGAAAGAAAAAAAGATAATCTCATAAAATTGTATGCCAACTATTTAGTAAAAAAAGAAGAAGAATTATCTGAGGAAGATGCATTATGCAAGGCATCATTTGTGGTTAATCGTTTTGGTTCGGAATTGGTTCTTAATGATGTCTTAAAGAAAAACAAATTCAATTCTGAGTGTGAATCAGAGAGAGAGTTTAGAACAACTGAAACTTTCAAGAAAGAAGTAGAAGAGAAAGCTAAAAGCCTAACATCGGAAGACTTGCTTGAACCTTTATATTTCGGAATAAATGTCCTGCAATATGATAAAGGAATAACCCTCTGGCCAAGTAGCCCACATGATTCTACGAGCGGAGAAATGATGTATGACGATTTTATAAAAAATACAGCGATTCTTAGAGAATTAGAAAAAATAGGAATTCTTAAGAAAGAAGATGATCGCTTGTCATTATCAGGAGCATCTCCTTTCATATTAACTGAATCAGATATTGATATTCTAATGGAGAAAATCTTGAATAGATATAACGAAGAAGAATTTCGTTGGGATTTCATAGAGCGTCTTGATCGTAGGATTAATGATGAGCATTTCAGTCCTGATAACCTCGAATTACCTTTTCATTGATAATTTTCGGTAGTTGTTGAAAGCGTGAAAACGGGACAATCCGAAAGCACCGGTCAAAACCAGCATGAGATAGAAGGTGAAGCTTTAAGTGGTAAAATAAAGTCAAGTCCTTTACGGAGAAAGGAGTAGCGAGCCCCTCCAGCCCCGAGCTATGCCTAGACGACCAGTGATGGTGTGGGGAAGAGTTAGTAGGGGGTGCATAGGCGCAGTATTGAGCTCCGAAATCACCATAATGGGAGTGCTGATCTTGTGGATTGGTGGGAAAGGCAACATGAACAGGTGCGATAAAGCGAGTGCCTGTTTGACTCCCCAGAGTCAGAGACCTGTGGCATGTGCATAAATTTCATGAGCGGGAACCGGAATATCTCAGATGTATCCTTGAAGTATAAGGATTGGTCGGGAAAAGTGAACAACATATAAGCCCGATAAGTATGCATCTGAGAAGTCGGACATCGGCATGGTACCGAAGAAGGAACTGAACAAGATCGGGTAACTGATTGCGGAGGTTCCGGAGGGAAGGCTGGTGGCCAATGGGAAGACTGTATAGTTTGACTGTGAACGTACGCAGGGACAGGGGTAAACATTGAATGGGCTAGAAAGGATACGTGAAGCTGCAAAGCGGGATAAAAGCACGAGGTTTACAGCCCTGATGCACCATATCACGACAGAACTACTAAGGAATAGCTACTATGGACTCAAAAGAGATGCAGTCCCCGGAGTTGATGAAGTGACGTGGAAAGAGTATGTGAAACGCTGTTTAATAATCCAATAAATTACTATTCATGAGTATACTTCCCGGCTTTTGCATTTGCTTAACCCCTTTCAACGGAACACTTATATTCCTCTTACTTCGCCCAAGTCTTTTTACTAACTCTGTATGAGGGATTCCCAGTTCTATGTAAGCCCGGAAGTTAAAGGCTTCTAGCCTTATATAAAACGGTGACGATTAAAACCCATTATTGTTATTGCCACTTGACGAAGGGGCATCGTCATTAGGATCGTTAATTTCAAATTCTCCGCCAATCACGGTAGCAGCAGCAACAAGCGTATACAGAACTACCTTTTCAGTAGGCATTTTGGGCTTTTTGCTGGAGACAGCATTCAGATCAACTGCCTTGGATGCACGTTGTACAGTTGTAACACCCTGCACCTTTAATCCATCGTTTTTGAAGTGATCGTTAACCTTGTTCAGCCTTTTACCAGTAAGACCGGCTGAAGAAACCACAGCAATCATAATAAATGCAACTATAGACAACACAGCAAAAAGTTTAGTTCTAACAGATACAGCATACAATTTCATTTACCGGCACCTTTCTAATATATCGAAGGAGTTGTTGCGGCAGTTATTAATTAAAATGAGAAGGAATGAAATCAGGCAGGATTATTCACCAGCTATCTCAACCGAAATCATGTCTTGTTCTCAGCTCAACTGCAGAATCAATTATAAAATGGACAGCTATTTAAGCTGTCAGTAATCACAAACATCAAACTCAGATTTAATTATAAAACAAAGACTATTTCGTCAGTTGTTATCAGTCTGATCGAAATGGATTAGACTTGACAGCATTAGCTAATACAATATCTGTGCCAAAATAAGTGATTTGGTGTTTTATGTTTTTTAAATTGATGCGAGGCAGTAATGATAGGGGATTAGACGATCAGTCGTTAAATAAGCTGGTGTGGCCGGACTTGGGTAAGGAACAAAATATTGACGCTTCTGAGCCTGTTATTGTGCAGGACTGTCCTGGCTCTATTCAATCTCCAGATGCAATAAAAAAGCCTGCTTTTAAAAGCAGGCTTTTTTATTGCTAAGGGGCAGAGGAGGAGGGATGCTATTTATTTTTTTTATTGCTTCCCAAAGTGCCGTTGTTATCCCCGGTACGTATCTCTAATAAATTAATTTTGGAGTCGACCGGATGAAAAGATGCACGTACACCAGAGAAGCAAATTTAATAACCTTTATTTGAGTTTAATATTATCACTATAAAAATGGGAAAGATGTAGATTGAATACTGTATTTGATGTGGGAGAATTATGTATGTAAGCTTACATTTTTCCTTCTCCCCGGTTGTATCGTCACAGACGGATATGCCATTCATCGTTCTTTTATTTTATATAAAATCACTTCGGTTTTTATACCTTCTTTTATCCTATTTGCTATGGTTCAGTGGCAGGAATGTTGCATATAATTAAGACGAAAAATATTCATATTGCTCGGCACACAGGCTCCGATTACATCTCTAAAAAAAAGTGTCAATAAAATGATTATAAAACCTGTCCATTTGAGATTAAATGATGGCAAAGAAAATGGAACTTGAATTAGACAAGATTATTAAAATATCAACCAGTCAGAAGCTGTTGGATAGCTTTAGCGATTTAATGGGGGTAGCATCTGCTATTATTGATCTTGAAGGAAATGTTATTATAAGTTCACGCTGGAAGAAGATCTGCACAGATTTCCACAGGAAAAACCCATTATCATGTAAAAATTGTCTCGATAGTGATACAAAGCTTGCCAATTTTGCTAAACAAGGAAAGGAATACAGTGTCGAATGTCACATTAAAAAAACGAAGTTAAAGATAAATAATTCAGTATAGATTGACAAAGTATAAATAAATATCGGAATAAAAAGCCTTCTAAGTGGAGGCTTTTTTTATTGGTAAAAG
>JASFHE010000656.1:0-3878 GCA_050123415.1 Desulfobacteraceae bacterium
CCTATATGAAGGATATCAAAGCATCCGTTTGTGAATACTATCCTTTTTCCTTCCTTTTTCAGCAGGTCTATCTCTTTTTTTGCATCCTCAAGAGTTTTTATTTTTTGCCTGTAGTCTTCCATATCTTCTCCCTCATGGATTATATTAATATGCTGCTGTCCTTGCCAGTGTGAGTCCCAGGACTTTTCCAGCGCCGGCCTTTTTTAAAATCCTGGCGCATTCATTCATGGTGTTTCCGGTTGTTGCGACATCATCAACCAGGACGACAGCCTTTCCCTTAATATTGTTGTCTCCTGTTACCTCAAAGGCTCCTTTCACATTTTTTCTTCTCTGCTCAAGGCTTAATCCGGCCTGGGGCTCAGTATATCTTGTTCTGATCAGAGTAAAGAAATCGGCTTCTATTTCAAGCACAGGGATGATTGCTTTTACAAACAGGCCGCTCTGATTAAATCCCCTCTGTTTAAGTTTTTTTTTGTGAAGAGGTACCGGCATTATAATTATGTTGCTTGTATCTCTGATCCGGTTTTTTGCATATGCCCCGAGAAGCGGCCCAAGGGATTTTACAATTAAGGACTTGCCGGAATATTTTATAAGCTGGATTGCGTCCATGATCTTTTCTTCATAAAGGTAGGGCGCTCTCAATTCGTCATAGAACGGTCTTTGCCGGAGGCATTTTTCACATAAATGATCTTCTTCGACCTTTGATTTAAAGGGTTCTGCGCATATAGAACAGAATGGATGAGTCAATTTTTTGAAGCTTGAATAACATTCATCACATATATCTCCCCTGTCTGCAGGATGTTCCTCCAGAAAGTCAGCGCATATACAGCATCTTGGGGGATATATGATGTCTATAAGGTTTGAGAGAAGGTTCATTCCTTACCCTGTTTTACAAACTCCTCAAAGGTTGCGTCAGGATTAATACCGGGGCAGGCATCCTTTGCCAGGTCCCAGTTATACTCATCCTTCAGGTTTGCTTCATAAAAAGGCCAGAGGTAGCAGATGTCAGGTTTTACCTTATGGATAACACATTGTTTTTCCTGATCGAAAAATACACAAAAACCGTCCTCTCCCGCTACCAGCATCATCTGTCTGTTTCGTAACTCACAGTAATTTGCCCTGAACTCATCGGGATCGATGTTTAAAAATTTACTGATCCTGGCGATTTCTTCATCCGATACCTTAATGCCGCCTTTTCCATAGCAGCACTGTCCGCACATTTTACATTCAAAAGCTTTCATAATCTATTTTATCATTTTCTCCAGCTCCCATTTTACATCAAAACGGGCCCTTTTATTATCCTTCCTGGACCTGTAAATAAGGTGCCCTTTTTCAAGTCCGTGATAAAAAAGGTCCCTTGTAGCTGCCACGTCCTGGATGCAATACTTTATTATGCTCTCCATATCTCCCTGTCTGAACCATTCCACGGCCTGTAATCCGTCAGCCGATTTACCGTGATTCACTGTTTCCTTTGCCAGGTTATCAAGCCCCAGCCTGAATCCAAGCCTTTTATATACATCCTCCAGAATATCGAACGTGGGGAGATCAAACAGGTTAATGTTTGTATATGCGCCAAGCACCTTATAGTCAAATCCTTTTACATTAAAACCCACTATCAGGTCGGCCTCTTTAAACCTGTCAACCATTTCATTGATTTTGTCTTCCGTGAATGTGAAAAACTGTTTTTCTATGCTGTCATATATTACGGCTACTGATATGCGCATAAGGTGACAGTTTTTCCAGCCTCCCACCTCCTGGGCCAGCTTCCGGGTTTCAAGATCGAAAAAGAGGATTCTGTGTTTGGATTCCTCCTGTTGAGTATACTCTTCCTGTGAGGTTTCCATATCATTCCTGCCTTCTTCTTCGGGTTTATAAAAACTGTCTACCGGAATATCTCCGAGCAGGTATTCCAGTATGGTAATAGCCGATTTCTTATCCAGAGGATTATTTCCTGATCCGCACTTTGGAGAATGTATGCACGAAGGACACCCCTCTTCACACTCACATGTTCTTATATGGTCGAGCGTCTTCCTCAGGAGGTCCGGAATAACATCAAAACCTCTCCCGGCAAGCCCGACTCCCCCGGGATGCCCGTCATATATAAATATCGCGGTTTTTCCAATCTGCGGGTGTATGGGGTAGCATATGCCCCCTATATCATTCCTGTCACAAAGGGCAAAGAGGGGAAATATACCGATTGCCCCGTGTTCTATGGCATGAATTCCGCCCATGAGCTCCAGGTTCATCCTGTCAATCAATATATCCAGAACAGGATCTATCTCGATCCAGAATCCGTGTGTCTCAAAGGTCTGTTCCGGCAGGTCAAGAGGGAAAACATCCATAAGTTCCTGTCCGGGCAGTACCCGCTTTTCATATTCGGTTACCCGTTCGGTTACCCTTATAATCCCTTCCTTTACTATAAACTGACCCTCCGGCTTGCTTCTTTTTATTTCTATTATTTCAGTGTCCTTGTCCGAATGAACCCTGGTAAAGTAGTTGAGGTCTGTTCCTTTGACTATTATATCCCCGTACTCTGTATCTATTGATTCAACAGCATACTGTTTTGACATGTGTAGGTATATGGCGCCCGGGTGGCACTCCTTGAAGGCCCTCATTCCGTCAATGGTACCTATGGCGGCGCCGGTTGATTTATCAAATATTGTGTAGCTGTCTCCGACCGACCTTATATTTACATCGCCCTGGGGATGACGTCTTATGGAGCGCCATGCCGGCGGGTCATCAGAAGACCGGGCGAGCATGCCTTCAAGCTCAAGGTGTTCAATATGGTCATTCAGATTATTCGGCCAGAAAAGACTGTCCTCTCCCTTCAAAGGGAACTCGTCTGCCGCACAGGGCAGGTGCGACCTGATTACATATTCATTTTCAGGGTCAAGTATTGCCGCCTCATACGATCTTCCGAAGAGGGCGTCCGGATGCTTTACAAAATACTGATCAAGGGCATCAGGCTTTGCTACCATAATAATCATCGATTCCCTGCCTGATCTTCCGACCCTTCCTCCCCTCTGCCACGTGTTTATAACAGTGCCGGGATATCCCACAAGGATACATATATCCAGGTATCCTATATCAATCCCCAGTTCCAGTGCGCTCGTGGACACAACACCAAGGAGATCGCCGGTAGCAAGCCGTTTTTCAATATCCCGCCTTTCTTCGGGCATAAAACCGGACCTGTAGGAACTGACCTTCCGCCTCAGGTCCGGCGAAAGGCGTGATGTCCATATGTGGATAAGTTCTGTTACCTGGCGTGATTGCGCAAATACAATAGTCCTGTAGCCTGCATGTATGCAGTAGCTGAAAAGTCTGGCCGCAGAAAAGTTTGAACTGGCATCAGGATTCAGGAACATAAAATACTGGTCCGCCCTTGGTGAACCGCTTGAACCAATAACGTTGACTTTATCATCAATAAGAAGGGTGCCGAAATTACCCGGATTATTTATAGTTGCGGAAAGCATGATAAATTTGGGTTCAGAGCCATAATGCCTGCATATCCGTTTGAGCCTTTTTATAATCTGGTTCATGTGTGAGCCGAATATTCCCCTGTATGTATGAACCTCGTCTATTACAACATACTCGATATCCCGGAAAAGCTGTTTAAATTTATCGTGGTAGGGTAATATCCCAATATGAAGCATGTCAGGATTTGTAAAAAGGATGTCCGGCATCTTTGAACGTATTTTTTGCCTCCTGTACTGGGTTGTATCCCCGTCATATATGTCCGCGGTTATTTTTCTTGATTTGATGTTTTTGAGATAAGAGGCTAATGTCTTAAGCTGGTCCTGTTCAAGGGCCTTTAGGGGGAAAATATACAGTGCCTTGCAGTTTTTTCCGGATGTCAGTTTTTCAAGTATGGAAAGGTT